>QHTS01000295.1 GCA_003220905.1 Gemmatimonadota bacterium
ACCACCGCGTCGAGGGCGTCGTAGTCAACGTCGATCAGGTCGAGCGCATCCCGCGCCGCGGCGCGCGACTCGGCCACGACCATGGCGAGCCCGTCGCCCACGTAGCGGACTTTTTCCACGGCGAGAGGGGGGTGCGGCGGGACCTTCAGATCACAGTTGGGCACGTTCCAGGCGCAGGGGACGGTGTCCAGCTTGTCTCTCACGTCGGCGCCCGTGTAGACCGCTACGACGCCCGGCGCTTTCTTCGCTTTCGCGACGTCGACCTTCCTGAGTTTCGCGTGGGCGTAGGTGCTGCGCAGCACGGCGGCGTACAGGAGGCCGGGGAGCTTCACGTCGTCGGTGTAGGTCGCCCTGCCGGTGATGAGCCGCGGGTCCTCCCGCCGCTTGATGCCGGAGCCGAAGAGGGTTGCCATGTCGGGCCCCCCCTACCGTGCGCCGGCCGCGGCCTGGACCGCGGCGACGATGTTTTGATAGCCCGTGCAGCGGCACAGATTACCGTCGAGCGCGTGGCGGATCTCCGCCTCGGTCGGCTTGGGCTTTGCGGCGAGCAGATCGGCCGCCGTCATGATCATGCCGGGAGTGCAAAAGCCGCACTGCAGCCCGTGCTTCTCCCAAAACGCCTGCTGCAGCGGGTGCAGGCCCCCCCCTCCCCCTCTGTCGCCGCTCAGACCTTCGATGGTGGTGATCGCGTGCCCCTCCGCCTGCATCGCGAGTACGGTGCAGCTCTTCACCGCCCGGCCGTCGATATGAACCGTGCAGGCGCCGCACTGGCTCGTATCGCAGCCGATGTGAGTACCGGTGAGATCCAGCTGGTCACGCAGCACGTAGGCGAGCAGCGCCCGCGGCTCCACCTCGGCGGTCCGCGCGGCGCCGTTCACGTTGAGGGTGATGAAGCGCTTCATGATCCGGGCTCTCGATCCGGGGAGGGGTGGTAATATGCCCACGAGCAAGGAGGCTGCAACTTGCCTTGCACCTTGATGTCCCGAGGGTAGCTTCGCTGGGACCCGCCAGTCACTGAGGAGGTACCATTGTGAACCGCACCGCCCTGCTGTTCCTGTTCGCCGTCCTGCCCCTGGGGATCGTCATGGCC
The DNA here is from genome assembly GCA_003220905.1 of Gemmatimonadota bacterium. GTDB lineage: Bacteria > Gemmatimonadota > Gemmatimonadetes > Gemmatimonadales > GWC2-71-9 > AG41. The sequence continues at coordinate 1,091 of QHTS01000295.1, forward strand.
CCCACGCCGCGCGGCCCCGCAGACGAGTCGGTATTCGTCCGGGGCCTCCCCGCAGGCAAGCACGAATCCGTGCTGTACGTGTGGACCAGCGACGCCGATCAGAAGGACCCCGACTTCCTGTCGGTGCTCGACGCCGATCCCGCGTCGCCGAGCTATGGAAAGGTGATCGCCACCGCGCCGACGGGGTCGCCCGGGAACGAAGCGCACCACTTCGGCTACACCGCCAACGCCGATCGCATATTCGCCGGCGGGCTGTTCTCGAACCGACTCTTCATCTACGACGTCGCCACCGACCCGAAGCACCCGAAGCTCGTCAAGACGATTCCCGACGTCGCGGCGAGCACGGGCTTCTCGGGGCCGCACACCTTCTACGCCGTGCCGGGGGGCGTGATGATCGCGATGCTCGGCTCGAAGGAGGGGGGCGCACCGGGCGCCCTGGTGAAGCTGGACAACGACGGGAACTTCATCGAGGCGCATCCCGCGCCCGACTACATGTACGACGTCGGGATCAAGCCGGAGCTGAACCTGATCGTCACGTCGAGCTGGGCGCATCCCCACGCCGTCAAAGCCGGCAATACGCCGATGGACCAGGTGGGTGACGAGGTCGTGGCATGGGATTGGAAGACGGACAAGGTCCTCCAGGTCGAGCATCTCGACAAGTCGCCGCTCGAGGTCCGCTGGCTGCACGGCGCCGCGGCGCGCGGGGGATTCATCAACTGCGCGTTCGGCAACAGCGTGTGGCACTGGCAAGTGGGAAGTGACGGCAAGCTCGCGTTCCACCGTGTGATCAAGCTGGCCGACGGCTCGCTGCCCGCGGACATGCGGATCTCATACGACAACAAGTTCCTGTTCGTGTCGCTGTTCGGCGGGGGCGCGGTGCAGCAGTACGATGTCGCCGATCCCATGCAGCCGAAGCTCGTGAGCACGGTGGCGATTCCGCAGGCACAAATGATGAAGCTCACCCCCGACAACAAGAGGCTGTATGTGAGCAACTCGCTGCTCTCGAACCTGGACGGGAAAGTTCCCTATCGGGTGCGGCTCGTGAACGTGGGACCGACTGGGATGACGCTCGATCCCAAGTTCGACGTGGACTTCGAGCACTTTCCGACGGGGCAGGCGCGGCCGCACGATATGTTGTTGAAATAAAGAGGGCGTCGAGCAAAGACGTCGCGCGAAGGCGTCACGCAACAACGTAGGGGCGCAGCATGCTGCGCCCCTACAATCGCGTAGGCCCGCGACGGTCGTGCAACCGTTCCACTAGATTGTCGTCATTCATGCCCCCCGGCCCCGCTTTCCTTTTCGACCTCGACGGCACGCTCGTGGACAGCGTGTACCAGCACGTGCTCGCGTGGCGCGAAGCGCTCGAGAGCGTAGGCATCGAGCTCTCGGTGTGGCGCATCCATCGCCGCATCGGCATGAGCGGCGGCCTGTTCGTCAACGCGCTGTTCCGCGAGACCGGTCGCGACCTGAAGCCCGAGCAGGCGGCGCAGATCCGGCGCGTGCATGCCGAGGCCTACGCCCGCCAGGTGTCGCAGATCCGTCCGCTCCCCGGGGCGCGCGAGCTCCTCGCCTACCTGACGAAGGCGGGTGTCCCGTGGGCGATCGGCACCAGCGGACGGATGGAGAGCGCCAAGCCGACACTCGACATGCTCGGCGTCCCCCCCGGCATCCCCATCGTCACCCGCGATCAGGTGGAGCACGCGAAGCCCGATCCGGATCTGTTCCTCGCGGGCGCCGAACGGCTGGGGATCCCGATCGACGAGTCCGTGGTGGTGGGGGACAGCGTGTGGGACCTGCTCGCGGCGCGCCGCGCCCGGGCGCTCGGCGTGGGACTCCTGTCGGGTGGCTACGGCGAGGAAGAGCTCGAGCGGGCGGGGGCGTACCGTGTGTATCAGGATCCGGCGGATCTCTTGAACCATCTAGACGAGGTGGGAGTGCGGATCGGGAGTACGCCGCCATAAAAGTAGGGGCGCAGCATGCTGCGCCCCTACATCTGTCATCCCCGGACTTGCGCCCGGGGTCAGTGAAACCAGACCCGCTAAGTGCCCCGCACCATCCGCGCGATCCTCCAGTCCTCACCCACCCGCAGCATCCAGAGCTCGTCAGGTAGCCCGCCTCCGCACGGCGTTACGAACACGCGCGCCCAGCGGTCGTCGATCAGCGCGATCGTCATCGCGAGCCGTTCGGGTGCATAGCCCGACCCGCACGCTGAGTCCGCAGCGACCGGATGTGCCCGCACCCAAGCCGGATTGGAAGTCGGCGCCGTCCATCGGGCGGTGATTTTCCCCACCCAGAAGTGATCGAGCACGTCGGGCCAGCGGTGATCCCGGTCGTCGCGGTAAAACCCCCGGACCTGCGCGCGGATCGCCTCTCCGGAGGATGCGCGCTGCGCCGCGACGGGGGTCACCCAAGGCAGTGCCAGCACCGCGCACCTCGCCGCACGACTGATCGTCGCCATGGATCAGTGTATCGAGCCACAGCGCTTGCTCGCTATCCGATTCTGAGAGGTGAACTCGGAGTGCCATTTGGTGATCCCGGGGCTGGCGGCCCGGGGTCAGTAAGGCAGGTCGGGGCTAGCAGCCTGTTCTGAACCCCGGGCGCGAGCCCGGGGCGATAGGAAGTCAGAAGTGCTCCTCCTCGCTACCCGCCGCGGTCCCCCGGGCCGGCAGCCGCACCACCCGGTCCCAGGCGCTCGTCTGCCAGTTGTCGGGGCGCTCGACCTCGCGCACCCACGGCGGCAGCGGCACCGCGAGGTAGCGCGCCAGGGCCGCGACGTAGGGCTCATACATGCGACGCAGCTCCGTGAGCCGCTCCTCGAAGTCGGGCCGCTCCCGCAGCCTGAGGCCGCCGCCCGCCAAGCGCGCTCGCAGCCGCGTCACCTGTGCCGCGGAAAGGCGCTCTGCCGCGTCCCCTCCTCCCTGCTGAGGCGGGGTACTGAACACCTGCGCCAGGTCCACGACCGCATGACGCGCCATGGCGAACGTCAGCTCGGCCTGCCGCGCGCACCATCCATCGAGCCCGATCATCACGACCGCGCTGGTGTCGAGGATCGTCGTGAGCGCGGCGAGCCACGACTCGTTGTAGTGCTGCGACCGGAAATAGGCGAGCGGGGGGTAAGAGAGGTGACTCTCGAGCACGTCGGCCGCCCAGCGCTCCCAGTCGCGCAGCAGCTCGGTGAGCGCGGCGGTGCCGGGGTCCTCGCGGTGCCGCCACAACAGCTCCGACGCGCTGGGCGGCGAGCCGGCGCGGGCATCGAGCAGCGAGATCGCCACCTCGCGCCGCGAGAACGCCTGATAGATCACGGGGAAGTAGCCGATCACGACGGCGAGAAACGCGAACCCCATGCCGGCCTCGACGGCGGTGAGCGCCTTCGCGACCGCGCTCCTGGGCGCCACGTCCCCCAGGCCCAGCGTGACGAACGTCGTACCGCTCATATAGAGGTCGGTGGCGAGGCTGGGCACGCCGCCGGTAACGCTGAGGGCGGAGCCCGCGGCCCACTGTAACAGCCCGAAGGAGACGACGATCCCCACCGCCCACAGCGCGAGCAGCAGGATGAGGGAGAGCGGCCCGAAGAACGACAGAAACGCATCGCGCCGCCGGCCCGACAACGCCCTCGCCGTGGCGCGCCACGGGATCCAGGTGGAGCGGTAGAACAGCTTGGTGATGCGGATCCGCCCGCTCACCCGGCGTGGCAGGATGATCGTCTCGAACGCGTCCCACAGCACGACCGCGAGCAGCAGCGCACCGGCCAAACCGCCCAGCAATCGCACG
>QHTS01000292.1 GCA_003220905.1 Gemmatimonadota bacterium
ATGGTCGTGGTGCAGGTCCGCGCCGCGCCCAAGGAGTTCAAGCTCAACTTCAAGTTCGGCGGCGGCGTCAAGACCCGCGACGTCGTCGTGTTCACCCGCCAGTTCGCCACGATGATCAACGCCGGCCTGCCGCTCGTCCAGGCGCTCGACATCCTGGCGCAGCAGACCGAGAATAAGATCCTCGCCGACGTCACCCGGCAGGTCGTCTATGACGTCGAGAGCGGCCAGACGCTCGCCGACGCGCTGCGCAAGCACCCCAAGGCGTTCAGCGACCTGTACGTCAACATGGTCGCGGCCGGGGAAGCGGGCGGCATCCTGGACACCATCCTCGTCCGGTTGGCGGAGTTCCTCGAGAAGAACGACTCGATCGTGCGGAAGGTGAAGGGAGCGATGATCTACCCCGGCGTCATCATGTCGGTGGCGGTCATCGCGATCTCCGTGCTGCTCATCTTCGTCATCCCGACCTTCCAGAACATGTTCGCGTCCGTGAACCTGCAGCTGCCGCTGCCGACCCGCATGGTGATCGGCGCGAGCAACGTGCTCAAGGACTACTGGTGGGCGATCATCGGGATCATCGCGGGCGCCCTGTTCGCCCTGAGAAGCTACTACCAGACCGCGCCGGGGCGCCTCCAGATCGATACGCTGCTGCTCAAGACGCCGGTGCTGGGCGACGTCCTCCGCAAGGCGGCCGTGTCGCGGTTCACGCGCACGCTCGGCACGCTGATCTCCTCCGGCGTCTCGATCCTCGACGGCCTCGAGATCACGGCGCGCACCGCCGGGAACATGGTGATCCACAACGCCGTGATGGAGTCGCGCGCCTCGATTGCCGGCGGCGAAACGATCGCCGCGCCGCTCGCCAAGTCGAAGGTGTTCCCGCCGATGGTGATCTCGATGATCTCCGTGGGTGAGCAGACCGGCGGCATGGACGAGATGCTCTCGAAAATCGCCGACTTCTACGACGACGAGGTGGATGCGGCGGTGAGCGCGCTGCTGTCGCTCATGGAGCCGGTCATGATCGTCGTGCTCGGCGTCATCGTGGGCGGCATGGTCATCGCCATGTACCTGCCGATCTTCGACATGGTGAACGCGGTGCAGTAGCGCCGCAGATGAGCGCCCCCGTCCCCCCCGTCCCCCCCACGACACCGTCCCGATGCGCCTGTACCACGACGCGAAGCGGCTCGGCGCCTGGGACCCGCGGAGCCTCGACCTGCGGCGGGACGTCGACGATTGGGCCCGCTTCACTGTCGCCGAGCGCGACGTACTGCTCCGCCTCACCGTGCTGTTCCAGGCCGCGGAAGAGAGCATGACCCGCGACCTCCTGCCGCTCGTCATGGCGGTGGTGCGCGAGGAGCGCCTCGAGGAGCAGTTGTTCCTCACCACCTTCCTCGCCGACGAGGCGAAGCACACCGAGTTCTTCCGGCGCGTGCTCGACGAAGTCTGCCGCCAGTCCGGGGATCTCCAGCGCTATCAGACGCCGAGCTTCCGGCGACTCTTTGCCGAGCGCCTCCCCGACGCGATGCAGCGGCTGCTGGCCGATCCGTCCCCGGCCGGCCAGGCCGAGGCGCTCGTGACCTACAGCCTGGTCGGCGAAGGGGTGCTCGGCGACGCGGGATACCACGTCTTCTCGACCGCCCTGGCACGGGGCGACTCGATGCCCGGGTTCCGCGAGGGTCTCCGGCATGCCCAGGCCGACGAAGATCGGCACATGGCCTACGGCCTGTTCCTCCTCTCCCGCCTCGTGGCCCAGGACCGGGAGGTGTGGAGCGCGGTGAGCCGGCGGATGGAGGAGCTGCTGCCGCTCACGCTCGGCATCGTGAGCGAGTTCTTCGAGCCGTACGACCCCATGCCGTTCGGGCTCTCGCTCGACGACACGGTCCAGGACGCGATCGCCCGGTTCGCGAGCCGCTGGGCGGCCTTGGAGGAGGCGAAGGAACGGGGGCGCGCGCTCGCCGGCACGCCCGGCACCGAGCAGGTGGTCCGAGATATCCTGGGATGGGTCGGCGATCAGCTGCAGCCGGTCCCGATCGAGGTGCGCCGGGAAGGAACGGGCCCCGTCTACACGTTCCACGTGGGCTCGGGACGCGCGTCGGAGGGAGCACTGTTGATCACGCAGGAGGTCGTCGCGCACCACACCGCCGCCGACGTGATCGCGGCCCTGCGCGCCCATCGCGTTCCCGAGCGGCTGCGGGCGGCGGGCCGGAGGCGGCTGACCTGCATCAGCGCCGGCGGCAAGATCATCGTGCAGCCGCCGGAATGACCCCTGGGGGCGCCTAGGGGCCGGACGCGGCGCCCGCGAGACCCGGCAGCTCGAGCCACTGTCGCGGGAAGCGCGGCAGGAACTTCACGTGGCGGTTCACGACCGCCTGCACCCGCCGCCACCAGCAAACGATCGGCTGGGCCGCCCGGCCGACGCTCACCACGGCGAACGGGATCGAGTCCGCCACCACGGTCCGCAGGTCCGGCTGGCTGAGGGAGCAGAGGTCCTCCGGCGTTCTCAGCCCGAAGCTCGAGTCCGGGCCGACCCACGGATGGTTGTGCCACACGGCGAGGGTGGTGGCCGGCGGGCAGGGGAGCGGGGTCACCGCGTCGACGCTGGAGTGCACGATGTCCGGCATCGCGAACTCCCTGACCAACGCCGTGTCTCCCACGACGGTGCCCTGCAGGCACAGCACGACTTCCCGGTCGAGACCGGCCGCCAGGAGGCTGAGGCGTCGGAGCAGCGACGGAGCGAGCACCAGGCGTTTCAGCGGTTGGGAGTTGAGGATCGCGGAGTCGGCCGGGGTCAGGGCGGCCTGGCCCGCTGCGGGAGCGGGAGCCGCGAGCGCTCCGACCATCAACCACACCGTGACACACACCGCGCGCCCCATTCCCTACAATAGCGAAAGTCGGGGTGGGGAACGACGTGCCGCCCGATGGAGTGCGCGTGCGATCCGCTACTGTGCGCTGGGCTTCCGGCCAGCGCCTGTGCTCTTGCACTTTGCCACACCATCAACAATAGTTCCAAGCCGCAAGCCGATAGCCGTACGTGGTGTAACAGCCTTGCGGCCAACAGGTTGCCTGCGGTCCGAAGCTCCCGGTTCGCCTTGCGACTTGGCGGCCTTGCGGTCGTCTTGGGGCTTACGCTTTTCGGCTTGCGCCTGTCTTCAGAGGGACATGCTTACGGCTTACGACTTTCGGCTTGCGGCTGGCTCGTGACCTGGCTCGTGGGTGACCGGCGGGGGTCAGTCCTCCCGACGCCGCAGAGTCTGCTGCGGTCGGTGTACGCGGGACGGCTGTGCGTCGCCGGCGCGATCTACCTGGCGGCGGCGCTCAAGTTCGCGGTCGCGGCTCCGCTCGACCTGCTCGTCACGTCGTTCGTGCTGGTCGCGGCCGTCGTGGTGACGATCGCCTCCTACTGGTACACCCACCTGTCGCGCCGCACGCCCGGCCGGACATTCCTGTACGGGCAGGCCCTGTTCGACGTGGCTCTGATCACCACGGTCGTGCACATCACGGGCGGTCCGCAGAGCGACCTGACGCCGCTGTACGTCCCGCTGATCGCGGTGACGGCGGTGCTGATGCCGCCGGCGAGCACCGGCTTGATCACGGCGCTCGTCGGGATCGTCTACTTCGCGGACGTGTTCTTCGGGCACACCACGCCGATGACGGCGCAGGTTGGGCTGCAGCTGCTGGTGTTCGCGGCGGTGGCGGCGGTGACCGCCTATTTCGCGAGCCGCGTGTCGGTGATGGGGGCGGAACGGGAGGCGCTGGCGGGGGAGCTGCGCCAGGCCCGACTCGAAGCGGCGGACGTCCTGCGCAGCGTCCCGACCGGGATCGTGACGGTGGATCAGGCGGGCCACCTGCTGTACTGCAATCCGGCGGCCGAGCAGATCCTCGGATTCAAGGAGCGTCAGTGGCGCGGGCGCCCGATCATGCCGGAGTTCGCGAAGATCGCCCCCGAGTTCTGGGCCGCGATCACCGCGACCGCGCGGCGCGGCGTGCGGGCGATGCGTGTGGAGGCCACGGTGCGGCGTGCCGATCGCACGTTCCCGATCGGCGTGACGACCACCACGCTGGACGTCGAGCCGGCGGGTGAGCCCCGGGTCACCGCGATCTTCACCGACATCTCGGACTCGAAGCGGCTCGAGGAGCTCCACCTGCGCGCGGAACGGCTCGAGGCGGTGGCGGAGCTGTCGTCCAGCCTGGCGCACGAGATCAAGAACCCGCTCGCCTCGATCCGCTCGTCGGTGGAGCAGCTGGGCCGGGCCAAGCGGGTGAACGCCGACGAGAAGTTCCTGACGTCGCTCGTGGTGCGCGAGACCGACCGGTTGTCGCGTCTGCTCTCGGAGTTTCTCGATTTCTCCCGCGTGCGCGCCACGGAGTGCCGGCCACTCGACCTGCGCACCGTAGCGGCCGCGGCGATCCGCCTCGTGCGGGAGCACCCGGACTGCCCCGAGGACGCCGTCATCGATCTGACGGGCGACGCGACTCCCATGGAGGGCGACGAGGACCTGTTGCACCGGGTCGTGTCGAACCTGGTGCTGAACGCCGTCCAGGCCACGGGCAAGGGCGCGCGCGTCGTGGTGCGCACGGCCGACCGGTTGTCGCGTCTGCTCTCGGAGTTTCTCGATTTCTCCCGCGTGCGCGCCACGGAGTGCCGGCCACTCGACCTGCGCACCGTAGCGGCCGCGGCGATCCGCCTCGTGCGGGAGCACCCGGACTGTCCCGAGGACGCCGTCATCGATCTGACGGGCGACGCGACTCCCATGGAGGGCGACGAGGACCTGTTGCACCGGGTCGTGTCGAACCTGGTGCTGAACGCCGTCCAGGCCACGGGCAAGGGCGCGCGCGTCGTGGTGCGCACGGGACGGCCCGCCGCCCACGAACTGCCGGGGGGCGCCGGCATCGAGACCCCCGTATCCCTGGCGGTGAGCGACAACGGCCCGGGTATCCCCGAGAACCTGCGGGCCCGCCTGTTCGAGCCGTTTGTGACGGGTCGCGTGGGCGGCACCGGCCTCGGCCTCGCCATCGTGCAGCGTGCCGTGGACGCGCACCGCGGCCTGGTGCTCGTGGACTCCACGCCGGGGCAGGGGACGACGTTCACGGTCTACTTCCCCGCCGCCCGGCGGAAAGAGGAAGCAGCATGAGCCAGCAGCCATCGATTCTGGTCGTCGACGACGAGATGGGGATCCTGGACGTGCTCCGGATCCTGTTGAAAGGGGAAGGGTTCGACGTCACCACCGCCCAGGGTGGGAAAGCGGGGCTGGAGGCGCTGAAGGGGAACCCGCCCGACATCGTGCTCACAGACATCAAGATGCCGGGCGTCTCGGGCACCGAGATCCTCGCCGCGGTGCGGGACCAGGACCCGGAGACCCCGGTCATCCTGATGACCGCCCAGGCCTCGCTCCAGAGCGCGATCCAGGCGGTGAACCAGGGGGCGTTTTACTACATCCAGAAGCCGTTCTCGAACGACGACCTCGTCGCGATTTGCCGGCGCGCGGCGGAGCAGCGCCTCCTCAAGGCCGAGAACAAGCAGCTCAAGCAGGAGATCCGGCGGCGCGAGCGCTCCGGGCTCGTGAAGCCGCTGGGCAAGTCGCGCGCCTTCCAGGAGGTGCTGAAGCTCGCCGAGCAGGTGGCGCCCACCGAGAGCACGGTGCTGATCCAGGGAGAGTCGGGCACGGGGAAGGAGGTCATCGCGCGCTACATCCACGAGCTGTCCGCGCGCGCGGATGGCGGATTCTTTTCGCTGAACTGCGGCGCGCTCCCGGAGAGCCTCCTCGAGTCCGAGCTGTTCGGCCACGTGAAGGGATCGTTCACGGGTGCGGTTCGGGACAAGCAAGGTCTGTTCGCCGCGGCGCGCGGCGGCACGTTCTTCCTGGACGAGATCGGCGAGATGTCGCCCGCCACGCAGGTGAAGCTGTTGCGCGTGCTTCAGGAGCGGGAGGCGATCCCCGTGGGCGGCACCGAGCCCATTCCCGTGGACGTCC
>QHTS01000293.1 GCA_003220905.1 Gemmatimonadota bacterium
TCTTGTTCAGGAAGTACAGCGTGCCGGCCTCCTGCGGATAGCCGTTGTAGGCCGCGTCCAGCCGCACCGGGCCGAGCGGCGTGATGAACCTCAACCCCAACCCCGGCGTGACGCGCAGGCCGCTGACCGTGGTCCCGGTGTCTCCCCGCTCCCACACCTGCCCGACGTCCACGAACAGGCCCAGGCGCACGCGGTCCGGAAAGATCGGCGCCGGAACGCGCAGCTCCACGTTGGCGGTGAACACCGTGTTGCCCCCGGTCGGTGACGCCCGGATGTTCTTGTAGGCCGTGTCGACCCCGGTCACTGCAATGCTATCGGACACGTACACGCGGGGCCCCAGCTCGTTACGCGCGTAGCCCCGCACGGAGTTGGGCCCGCCGGCGTAGAAGCGCTGATCGGGGGGGACGAATTTGACGCTGTGGGCCGACAGGCTGGGGGGCTGCGGCAAGATCGTGCCGCCCCGGATCCGCCACGCGAACGCGCTGCGGCGCGCCAACGGGTAGTACTTCGCGACCTCGACCTCCCCGCGGTTGAACTCGTACAACGTGTCCGAGAGCACGTAGCGCGACGCGTGGACGAGGGTCACCTGCACCGCGCTCCCCGCCGTGGGATCGAGCACCGAGTTCACCCGCGCGCGGACCCCGGAGATCGTGACCGCGCCGAACGGCCGCCGGTTGGCGAGGAACGCCTGGTCGGACTCGTTGCACAGGAGGTAGCGCTTGCACAACACCACCGGGTCCGCGGTCGTGCGCCCCACCGAGTAGCTGTACCCCACCGAGACGGGAACGTCGCGCCGGGCGTTCACGGTCACGGCCACGTTCGCACCCACGGCCTGGCGGGTATAGGTCCTGAACTCGGAGCGGCGCTCGGCGAAAACGGCGAAGCTCGCCGTGTGGCGCGGCGACAGGAACGCCGGTTGGCGCAGCGTCACCGTGGCGTTGTAGTTGGCGGTGTCCGAGGTCTCGTCGTTGCGCAGGAAGCGGCACACGTTCTGCTTGAGGTTCGCGTCGGTCGGGAAACCCACCCCGATCTTCGAGAGCTGGCCCGTGATGTCGAGCGAGCGGGCTCCGCCCAGGAAGTCGTACGCCGTCCACCCGGCCTGGGTCCGGAAGCAGTCGAGCGAGGCGAACCCCGCGCCCAGTCGAATACGGTGGCGCGGCGCCTCGGAGACGCGCACCAGCACGCGCACCGTCGAATCGCCGGGCGGCGGCGTGGTATCCGCGAGCAACACGTTGACCGAGCGGAACATCCCCAGCCCGTACAGGTCGCGCTGCGTCACGTACAGCTGATCCTGGCGAAACCAATCCCCGGGCCTGACCGAGAGCATGCGGCGCACGGTCCCGGTGTCCACCTGGTCCGCGCCCGTGATGAGCACCTGCCCGACCCGCATGCGCGGGCCCGGAACCGCCTCGAGTGTCGCTACGGCCCGGAGGGCCGCGGCGTCCACATCGTAGCTGCGGAGGATGTCGGCGTACGGGTACCCGAGGTTCTTGAGCCGGCTCACAATGGTGTCGGCGGACGCCTGGAACAGCGCACGGTTGAACGGGTCGCCGACCTGGAGCGGCAGGTCGCGCTTCCAACGCCGTACGTCGAGGATCGAGTCGAGACCCCGCACCTCGAGCGCGGCGAGCCGCACCGGATCGCCCTCGTAGATCCGGAACTTGAGGTACACGTCCCGGCCCTCACGGCGCACCAGGGTGTCCACCACGGCGTTCATGTACCCGCTCTGACGGTACAACAGCAACAGCCGCACGACGTCGCGACGGAACTCGAGCCCATTGAAAAAGCGCTTCTCGCCCAGCCCGAGCAGGCGGATCGGGAACGCACGCGCGAACCAGCTCGAGTTGGACGTCCCGATCGCGGTGCTCAGGGTGTAGTCGTCGATCGCGTGATTGCCCTCGAAGGAAAGCCCGCGGACCACCCGCTGCTGCTCTTGCTGCGCGGCGAGGGGAGCCGCCGCGAACGCGGCGACGAGCAGGGTCAAACGGAGCGCGCGCAATTGACGCAGTCGGGCTGCATCCCTATGTTGGCTACCTCCCCCCGGACTGTCAACCTTTTCGACACCTGACCACATGCGCGGACTCCTCGGTCTTGCCCTCGCCGTCTTCACAGCAGCCACCGCCTGCGGGGGGAAAAGCGCGCGCGCCGGGGGACGGGGCCTCACGTACTACGAATCCTACGACCCGCTCTCTCTCGATCCCGCCCTCTCGACCGACGTGCCGACCGGTGAGATGGTGACGCTCGCCTTCGACGGACTCACGCAGTTCGACGCGGATGGCCGCCTCCTCCCGGCGCTCGCCGATCGCTGGACGACGGGGCGGGACGGGAATGGTCGAGAGTACGTGTTTCACCTGCGACCGGGCGTCAAGTTCCACGACGGGACGCCGCTCACGGCCGCCGCGGTGCGCGCGAGCATGCTGCGCGTCTTGTCCCCGGCGACCAAGGGCGGCCGGCCCTGGCCGCTGTACCCCATCGCCGGAGCTGAAGCGTACGCTGCCGGGCGCGCGGGCGACGTGAGCGGCATTACGGTCCTCGGGGACTCAGGTGTTGCGTTCACCCTCACGGAGCCGCTCGCCATTTTCCCCAAGTTCCTCGCGATGCCCGTGGCGAGCGTCGTGCCGGCGCCGTCCCCCACCGACCTGGCCCAGCGTGCCGTGGGCACCGGACCGTGGCGCTTCGTGGCGTGGCAGCACGACGACTACCTGCTGTTCGCGCGGAATCCGAGCTATTGGGGCGGCGCCCCCGCCAGCGACACGCTCAGAGTGCGGATCATCCCGGAGCCGCTCACCCGCGCCGCGGAGTTCGAGGCCGGCCGCCTGAGCGTGATCGAAGTTCCGTTCGGGGAGACGGCGCGCTGGCGCGGGGAGCGGCCCGCCCAGCTGGTCGAGAAGCCTGCGCTGCGGGTGGTGTACGTGGCGCTGAATAACCGGCGCGGCCCGCTGCGCGACCCCCGCGTGCGGCAGGCGCTCAACCGTGCCGTGAACGTGCCGGAGATCCTCGCGACGGTGTACGGCGGTCGCGGCGTCCTCGCGCGCGGCGCCATCCCGCCGGGGCTCGCCGGAAGCGACACCACGCGGCGGGGGTACGGCTACGACCCGGCGGCCGCGCGGGCGCTCATCGCCGACGCGGGGTATTCGGGCGGGGTCGACGTACGGCTGTGGCGCACGGGAACGAACGTGGAGTTGTCGCGGGTGGCACAGGCGATCCAGGCGCAGCTGGCGGGTGTGGGCGTGCGCGTGGAGCTGGTCGAGCGCGATGCGTCGAGCCAGCGCGAGGCGGCGCGCAAGGGTGAAGCCGACATGGTCATCCTCGACTGGTGGGCCGACTACCCCGACGCCGACAACTTTCTCTACCCCCTGTTCTATTCCGGGAGCTTCGGCCCCGGAGGCAACTATGCGTTTTACGCGGACCCGGGCACGGACTCGCTGATCCTCCGCGCCCGCCGCACCACGGGCGACACCGCGCGTACGGCGCTGTACCACCGCATCGACGAGCGAGTGTATCGCGCCGCGCCCTGGCTGTACCTGTGGTTTCCCACGGACCTGTGGGCGCGGCGGCCGGAGCTCGAGGGGTGGGACGTGCCGGTGATCTTCAACGGGCAGCGCTGGACGGGCGCACGGGTCGTACCGCGGTGATGCGCCTCGTCGGACGCCGGCTGCTGATGACGGTGCCCACGCTCTTCGGCGTGCTGGTCGTCGCGTTCCTGTTGTTGAACGTCGCGCCCGGGGATCCGGTGGCGGCCATGGTGGGGGAGCGCGCCGACGCTGCCACCATCGCCCGCCTCCGGGCCGACCTGCATCTCGATGATCCGCTCCCCACCCAGTTCGGACGCTACCTGTGGGCGGTGATGCACGGCGATCTCGGGCGCTCCTACATCACCCAGCGGCCGATCGCGCAGGACCTGGCCGCGCGCTTCCCCAAGACGGTGCAGCTCGCGCTCGCCGCCATGGCGCTCGCCGCGCTGTGCGGGATCACGCTGGGCGTGCTCTCGGCGATCCGGCCAGGGGAAGGCGTCGACCGGATCGCCATGCTCGTGTCGTACCTTGGCGTATCCTTCCCGGTGTATTGGGTGGGACTGCTCTTCATTCTTTTGTTCGCGGTGGCGCTCCGCTGGCTCCCACCGTCCGGCTCCGGCGGGCTCGCGTATCTCGTGCTGCCGGCGCTGACCCTCGGCATGCGCTCCATCGCGTTCCTCGCACGGATGACCCGCGCCGCGATGCTGGACGTGCTGTCCAGCGACTTCGTCCGCACCGCGCGGGCCAAGGGGTTGAGCGAAGCGGCGGTGATCCTGCGGCACGGCTTCCGCAACGCGCTGATCCCGGTCATCACCGTGATCGGGCTCGACACCGGGAGCTATCTCACCGGCAGCATTCTCACCGAGACGATCTTCGGCTGGCCGGGGCTCGGCCGCTACGTGCTGAGCGCGATCGAAAAGCGGGATCTCCCCGCCATTCAGGGGAGCATCCTCTTCATGTCCCTGGTGTTTCTGCTCGTGAACCTCGTGACGGACTTGGTCTATGCGAAAGCTGATCCTCGCATCGCTTACGATTAGCTCCTCGGTGGCGGCGCAGACGACGGCCGCGCGACCCCGCACCGCGCCGCTGCGGGGGTCGCTCGAGCAGCGCCTCGCCCAGCTGATCGATGCGCCGCCATTCAACCGCGCCACCTGGGGGATCTACGTCGTGGACGACCGCGGCCGGGTGCTGTATCAGCGCAACGCGGATCGCTTCTCGGTGCCCGCCAGCAACACCAAGCTGGTCGTCACCGCGGCGGCGACCGTGCTGCTCCCGGCGGACTATCGCGTGACCACCAGCCTGTACGTGAACGGCCGGGTGGACGCCGGGGTGCTCCAGGGAGACCTGATCTTGTACGGGCGAGGCGATCCCACATGGTCCGCGCGCTGTTACGCCGTCGACACTCTCGCCCCGGGCGTGTGCGATTCGAGCTTCACGGCCATCGACGCGATCGCCGACTCGGTCCGGGTCCGCGGCATCCGACGGATCATCGGAAAGCTCGTGGGCGACGGCTCGTACTTCGAGCCCACCATGATTCACTACGGGTGGAACGCCTGGGACCTCACCTGGTGGTACGCGGCGCCCGTCTCGGGGCTCGGGTTCCATGACAACAGCGTGGACTTCCGTATCGACCCCGGTCCCGCCCTCGACGCGCCGCCGGTGATCACGTGGTCCCCGGATCTCGGGCTGATCACCTTCGAGAATCGCGCCCGCACGGTCGCCGCCGAGTCGACCACCACGATCGGGGACAACTTCTTCCGGACGGCGGGCGGCTGGAGCATCCGGGCGGAGGGGACGGTCGCGCTCGGGAGGAAGACGCGGGTGGAGAGCGTGGCGCTCCCCGATCCGAATCTGTACGCCGCGCGGGCACTCGCGGCGTCGCTCGCCCGCCGCGGTGTGGCTGTGGAGGGCGGCGCGGTGGGCACGACCGATTCGCTCGCCTACCGCACGGTGCGCTGCTGCGCCGCTCCGCTCGTCGACTTCCGGGGCCGGCCGCTCCCGGACATCATCTTCCCGATTCTCAACTCGAGCCAGAACTGGTTTGCGGAGATGCTGCTCAAGATCCTCGGCCGGGAGTTGAAGGGGGAGGGCTCGTGGGAGGCGGGGCTCGGCGTCGAGCGGGGGTTCCTGACCGACTCCGTGCAGATCGACTCGACCGCGTTCGCGCTCGAGGACGGCTCGGGGCTCGCGGCGGGCAACCTCGTCACGCCGCAGGCGTTCGCGAAGCTCCTCGCGTACATGCATCGCCACCCGAACGGGGGGCCCTTCGTCGCGAGCCTGCCCCACGCCGGCCAGCCCGGCTCGCTCCTCAAGCGCTTCGTCGGCACACCGCTCGAGGGCCGCGTGATCGCCAAGACGGGGAGTATCGACCGGGTGAACAGCTTGTCGGGCTACATCGAGCCGGCGAACGGGGGCGGCCGGACGATTACGTTCAGCGTCC
>QHTS01000050.1 GCA_003220905.1 Gemmatimonadota bacterium
GTGGCCGCGACGGGAACGCTCACCAACGCCGTCGAGGTGCTCACGCCCACCCAGCGCGCGCGGCTCGCCCAGGCGGCGCGGTCCGACACGACGGTCGCGATCATCCCGAAGGCCGAAGTCGGTCAGCCGTTCACCCGGCCCGCGAGCCCGCGGCCCACGCTCACGTGGCATTTCACGGCCAGGAACGTGCGCGACGTGGCCTGGGCCGCCGCGGCCAATTTCATCTGGGACGCGAGCGGCTACGACGGCGTCCTGATCCAGTCGTTCTATCCGCCCGAGGCCAACGCCGACTGGGCGCGTTCCACGGAGTACGCCCGTCACTCGATCAAGCACTACTCCGAGAAGTGGTTCCGCTACCCCTACCCGACCGCGATCAACGTCGCCGGTCCTGTGGGCGGAATGGAGTACCCGATGATCGTGTTCTGCGGGCACCGTGCCGGGGACCGCGCCTTGTTCGGCGTGACCACGCACGAGCTGGGCCACGAATGGTTCCCCATGATCGTGGGGTCGAACGAGCGGCTGTACGCCTGGATGGACGAGGGGTTCAACACCTTCATCAACATCTACTCGACCCTCGCGTTCTACCGGGACACCGCGCCGCGCGACCGCGGCAACGCGATCCAGTGGGCGCGCTTCGCCGCGACTGGCCTGGATGTGCCGTCGATGCTCCTGGCCGATCGGGTTCCCCCGCCGCTCCTGGGCCAGGCGGAATACAACAAGCCCGCGACGGGCCTCTATCTGCTGCGCGAGCACATCCTCGCCGACACGGCGCGATTCGACGCCGCGTTCCGGGAATACATCCGGCGCTGGGCGTACAAGCACCCCACCCCGGCGGACTTCTTCCGCTCCATGGAGGACGGGCTGGGGGAAGACCTGTCGTGGTTCTGGCGCGGCTGGTTCTACCGTACGGACGTCGTCGACCTGGCGGTGGACTCGGCGCGCTCCCGCACGGACTCCACCGGCACGGCCGCGCTCGTGTACATCTCGAGCCCGGGCGGGCTACCGATGCCCGTGGACCTGCGCCTCACCTACGCCAACGGCGTCACGGAGGCCGTGCGGCTCCCCGTAGAGATCTGGTTCCAGGGGAGTCACTACACCTTCCGACGACTCGTCCCGGCCGAAGTGGTGAAGGTCGAGATCGATCCGGGGCAGAATTTCCCGGATGTCCGCCGGGGGAATAACGTGTGGACTAAACCATGACGGCCTGGTCCGAAGCGCGCTTACGCAGCTTCCCGGCGTCTCGCGACCAGCTCGAGGATGACCAGGAACACCCCACCCCAGATCAGGCCGGGTAACTCCCCCAGATCGCGCCCGTACTGCATCCACAGCCAGCGCGCGATGACGCCGCACCACAGCCCCCCGGCGAACCAGCCGACGACGCGCACGACCGGTCCCACGCCCGCGCGGATCCCGGGCAAGGCGAGCAACAGCCGATCAACGTAATGGCCCAGGAACGTGAAACAGAACGCCACCGTGAAGGCGTCCACGAAGTCGGAGGCAAGCGAGGCGTGCCGGGGGAAGGCGAGGAGGAACACGATGCCCAGCGCCCCGGCGACCACGGTGCTTCGCGTCAGGGTCTTGAGGAACGGCTCCCCCCCACCCATCAGCGGGCCCCCCCCCCGGCCGGGGGGGGCGCCGGCTTCAAGTATTGATCGATCCAGTCGAGCACCGTTCCCCACCACACCCGGCGGTTCCGCGGCCGCAGCACCCAATGGCCCTCGTCGGGGAAGTACAGGAACTTGGCCGGCACGCCCTGCCGCTTCGCGGCGGTGAAGGCCTGGTAGCCCTCCGACAGGTCCACGCGATAGTCGAGCTGGGAGTGTACGATCAGGATCGGCGTCTTCCAGTTCTGCACGGCATTCAGCGGCGACCACTTTTCGTACAGCGCGCGGTTCGCGGACGGCGTGCCGCCGAACTCCCAGTCCACGAACCACAGCTCCTCCGTGCTGCCCGCCATGCTGACCGGATTGAACACGCCGTCGTGTGACACCAGCGTCCTGAACCGTCCGGTGTGCCCGGCGATCCAGTAGATCATGTAGCCCCCATAGGACGCGCCCGCCGCGCCCATCCGCGTCGAATCGACGTAGGGAAGGCGTGCCGCGACGTCGAGGCCCTTCATCAGGTCCTGGTACGGATAGTCGCCCCAGTGCTGCGAAATGGCGTCCGTGAACTTCTGACCGTAGCCGGTCGAGCCGTGGAAGTTGACGGCGGCCACCACGTACCCGCGCGACGCGAACAGCGCGTAGTTCCAGCGCGCCCCCCAGTAATCGGTCCACGCCCCCTGCGGCCCGCCGTGGATCAGGTAGACGAGCGGGTACCGCTTCGCCGGGGCGAAGCCGGGCGGCTTGAGGACCCAGCCGAACACGGAGTCCCCCAGGGCGCCGACGAAGCCGAACTCGTCGAGCGGCCGGAGATCCAGGGCCTCGAGCGCCGCGTCGTTGTGATGAGTCACCTGCCGGCCGGAGGCCCAGACCTCGTTGGGCTGGGTGTTGCTCTGGTGCAGGTACACGAGGCCGCGACCGTCGGGCATCACCTGCACGCCGGTGTTCACGCCGCCGCCGCCAACGGCGACGGACCGGTGGAACGATGGCAGGTCGATCCGGTAGATGTTGTCTCGCCCACGCTCCTCGACGACGGCGTAGAGGCATTTCGAATCGGGGCACCAGATGTAGGAGCCGACCGAGAGCGTCCAGCCCTTCGTCGCTTCGACACTCGGCCCGACGGTCCGACCGTCCGACCGTCCCACCAGCATCAGTCGCAGCCTATCCGCCTCGAAGCCGGGCCGCTCCATCGAGAGGTAGGCGAGCCACTTGCCGTCGGGCGAATAGCGCGGCGTGTTGTCGGCTCCGCGTCCCGCACTCAGCGCGCGCATCCCGGAACCATCCCGTCCCATGATGTAGACGTCTACGTTCGTATTGTCGGCGACCGTGGAATCGCCATGCATCGCGACCGCGATCTCTCTGCCGTCGGGCGAGACGCTCACGTCCCCATCGCCGCCGGTCGCGATCGTCGGGACGTCGTAGTCCCCGGGCGTCACGTCCTTCGCCGTCCCACTCCCGTCGGCGAGCGAAACGACGAACAGGTGTTGCCGCTTCCCGGCGCGCCAATCGTCCCAGTGCCGCCACAGGAGGCCGGTCCAGAGGCGGGCGACGGTGGGGAAGTCGCCGTTACGCCCGTCGATCTCCTGTCGCGCAGGCCACTTGATGTCGCTCGTGACGACGAGCCCCGTGCCGTCGGGCAGCCACAGCGGGTCGAAGACGCCGTCGGCGAGACTCGTCACGCGCCGCGCCTCGCCCCCGGCGATCGGGAGCACCCACAGCTGCGCGCCGCTCTCGCGCGTGGACACGAAGGCGAGCGTGCGGCCGTCGGGCGACCAGCGCGGCTGCCGATCCGAGCCCGGGCCCGCGGTGAGCTGGCGCACCTGCCCGCTCGACACGTCCGCGAGCCAGATGCGGGCGATGCCGCGGTTGTCCTTGAGGGAATTCTCCGTGACGGTATACGCGACCCACTTCCCGTCGGGCGAGAGCTGCGGGTCGCCGACCGACTTGAGCGCCAGATAATCGTCGACCGTCATTGCGCGCTTCTGCGCGGAGAGGACGGGAAACGGGAAAGGAGAAAGGGGAAGGGTGAGGCATCCCAGCAAGACGAGTAGTTTTGTCGTCATATCGCCTTTCCGTCCGACTGTCCGACCGTCCGACAGTCCCTCGTCAGTAGTCAGGATGCGTGAGGATCGCCTTGACAAGGTCATCGAACACCTTCGATTCGGCCGTCACCGCCCCGCTCGCGTCGGTGTGCACGTTCCAGGCGCACAACTCGTTCAGCGCCGTGGCTTCCTCGTACGTGAGGTGCAGGATGTAGCGGTCGCCGCCCTTCGGGCGCGTGGCGCCGTCCAGGACCTTGTTGAGGACGTCGGGCAGGTGCCGCGCCCCGCGGACGGCCTCGTACTGCGCGGGGCTGACCGTGAGATCCATGCCTCCCTTGCCAATGGCGGCTCGGGGGCGAAATCTTCTCCCGGCGCCCCTTTCCCGCAAGGAACACCGATGCCACGCACCGAGTTCATCGCCACCGGGTTCCATGTCCCCGAGCGCGTCGTCACCAACGACGACCTCTCGCAGATCATGGAGACCTCCGACGAGTGGATCACCCAGCGCTCGGGGATCAAGACGCGACACTGGGTGTCGGACGGCGAAACCGGCGCGACGCTGGCGCGTCGGGCCACTCTGCAGGCGCTCGCCAAAGCGGGCATGAAGGCGGCGGACCTGGACTGCATCGTCTACTGCACCTGCACTCCCGACCATTTCGAGCCCGGCAACGGCGTGTTCTTGCAGCGCGAGCTCGGGATCAGCGACATCCCGGCGATCGACGTGCGCAACCAGTGCGCCGGATTCGTGTACGGGCTGTCGGTGGCGGACGCCTGGATCCGGACCGGCCAGTACGCCCGCGTGCTGCTCGTGGGCGCCGAGGTGCATTCCCGCGGGCTCGACCGGACCACGCGCGGACGCGACACGGCCGTGCTGTTCGGCGACGGCGCGGGGGTCGCGATCCTCGGCCCGACCGACGACCCGCGGCGCGGCGTGCTCTCGACCCACCTCTACGCCGACGGCCGCCACGCCGAGAAGCTGTGGGTGGACGCCCCCGGGCTGGCGCACGACCCGTTCATCAGCGCGGAGCTGATAGAGGAGGGGAAGCACCGCGCGGTAATGGAAGGGCGCGAGGTCTTCAAGTTCGCGTCGGTGCTCATGCCCCAGTCGGTCGCGACCGCGCTCCAGGCGAACGGCCTCAGCCCCGCCGATATCACCCTGCTGGTCCCCCACCAGGCGAACCTGCGCATCCTCGAGATGGTACAGAAGGCCGTCGGCCTGCGCGACGACCAGGTCTACGTGAACATTCAGAAGTACGGCAACACGACCGCCGCCTCGATTCCAATCGCGCTGCACGAAGCCCTGTGCGAGGGGCGGCTCAAGCGCGGCGACTTGCTGATCCTGACGGCGTTCGGCTCGGGATTCACCTGGGCGAGCGCGGCGATCCGGTGGTGACTACTTGATCTCCTGCCCCCAGAGATCGCGGTACGCGATCGGCCCCTCGTTCAAGGCCCTGATGCCCGCCTCGATCTGACTCTTGTCGCCCACCACCACGATGTCGAAGTGGTCCGGGTCGATATACTGCCGCGCGACGCGCTGGACGTCGGCGGCGGTGATGGCGTTGATCCGATCCACGTAGCGGTCGTAGTAGTCGAGCGGCAGGCCGAACGTGAGCAGCTCGCGGAACCGCGCCGCGGCGCCCCCGGTCGTCTCGAAGTCCCCCGGCAGGCCGAGCGTGAGGTAGGCCTTCGCCTTGGAGAGCTCCGGCAGCCCCACCGCCTCGTCGCGGACGCGCCGCAGCTCCTTCAGGAACTCGATGAGCGAGCTGTCGGTTTTGGCGGTCACGACCGACGCGAGTGCCACGAACGCTCCGGTGAGGCGGCGCGGCGCGAACTGCGAGAAGGCGCCGTACGTGTAGCCATGGGTCTCGCGCAGATTCTGATTCAGGCGCGAGGTGAAGGCACCGCCCACGATGGTGTTCAAGACCTCGAGGGCGAACCAGTCGGGTGTCGTACGCACCGGGCCTGCATGGCCGATCCGGATCACCGACTGCGCCGCCCCCGGTTTGTCGATCAGGTACACCGTGCGTGCCGCGGACGCCGGAGCCGGAGCGCTCGGAAACGCGGGCACGTCCCCCCGCTCCCAGCCGCCGAACCGCGCGGTCACGAGGCGGCGCGCTTCGGCGAGCGTGACGTCGCCCACGATCAGGATGCGCCCGCCATTCGGCCGATAGTAGCTCCGGTAGAACTCCGCGACGCGCTCGCGGGCGAGCCGGGCGGTCGCGCTGTCCGTGCCGTTCAGGGGGTGCCCGTACGGGTGCTCGGGACCGTACACGATCGCCGGGAAGACGACGTTCGCCACCGCGACCGGCTCGTCGCGCTGCTGCACCAGCTGCGCGGCGCGCAGCTGCCGCTGCCGCGCGACCTCGGAATCGGCGAAGCTGGGCCGCAGCACGACGTCCGCCAGCAGATCGAGTGCGCCGTCGCGCCGCCGTGTTGAGCTGGGCGCCGAGGAACGCGGCCTCGTCCGCGACGTCGAGGGCGCTGCGCGCGCCCGCTCCCTGCTGCAGCATCGTCGCCGTGAAGGTGGCGAGCCCGGGAGCGGCCGACGGATCCCGCGCCGCACCCGCGTCCACGAGGAGCTGGACGTCCACTACCGGCACCTTGTGCATCTCGACGACGGCGAGCGTGAGGCCGTTCGGGAGCGTCGTGGTCTGCACGGCGGGGAGCTTGAGCGCCGGGGGAGGCGGCAGTGCGGGTGGCTTGGTTCGGTCGACTTGGGCGGACAGGCGGTCGGGCGGACCGGTGGTCAGGAGCGCCGCTGCCACCGCGAGCGCGAGACTCGCCCGTCCCACTCCGACCGCCAGACCGCCTGTCCGCCCGTCCGCCGTCATGGTCTCACCCCCAGCTCCGGCTTCCCCTGGGGCACCACACTGAGCACCACGCGGTGGGCGCCGGTGACGTAGGTCTGCACGGCGCGCTGCACCGCCGCCGGCGTCACGCGGGCGTACCGCTCCAGGTCCTTCTGGAAATAGTCCGGGGTCCCGACGAAGTAGTTGTAAAAGTTCAATTGATCGGCCTTGCCGCCAAACCCGCCCACGCGCTCCATCCGTGACAGGAACTGCGCCTCGACGGTGTTCTGAGCCCGCTCCACCTCGCGCGGCGTCGGGCCCCGGTCCGCGAGCTTTCGGAGTTCTTCGTCGATGACGCGCTGCAGCTCGCCGAGGTCGTGGCCGGGGCGGGCGGTGGCGTATACCTCGAATTTGCCGTCGATGCGGCCGCCGTCTTGAAACGCCACGACGTCGGTCGCGATTTGCAGTTCGTACACGAGCCGTCGATAGAGGCGGGACGACCGGCCGCCGGCGAGCACGTTCGCGAGGACGTCGAGCGTGGCATCGTCGGCGCTGAACGCCTTCACTGTGTGCCAGGCATCGTACACGCGCGGCAGCTGAACGCGGTCCTCCAGCACGGCGCCGACCGCTCCCGCCAGCTGCGCCGGGGGCGGCGGCGTGCGGGTCACGGCAGGCCCGCGGGGGATATCGCCGAAGTAGCGCTCCACGAGCTGGCGCGCGTCCCGTGCGGTGACATCGCCCGCGATCGCGAGCGACGCGTTGCTCGGCGTATAGTACGTCTGGAAGAATTGTCGCACGTCGTCCAGGGTCGCTGCCTGGAGATCCGCCATCGAGCCGATTACCGGCCAGTGGTAGGGATGGTTCGCGGGGTAGAGGCGCTCGAGGATGTTCTCTTCCGCCAGCCCGTAGGGACGGTTCTCGTAGCTCTGCCGCCGCTCGTTTTGCACCACGCCGCGTTGCAGGTCGACCTTGTCCGCCGTCATCTCGGGCAAGAGGAATCCCATGCGGTCCGCGTCGAGGTACAGCATGAGGGGAAGGGCGTTCGCGGGCCCATCCTCGTAGTAGTTGGTGCGGTCTTCGGTGGTCGAGCCGTTGTTGTCGGCGCCCGCGGCCTCGAGCAGCCGGTCGAACGCACCGGTCGGCACGTGCTGGGACCCCATGAACATGATGTGCTCGAACAAGTGGGCGAACCCGGTGCGCCCCGGCTTCTCGTCAGACGAGCCGACGTGATACCACGTGTTCACCGCCACCACCGGCACCGAGTGATCTTCGTGCACGATCACCTGGAGGCCGTTGGGGAGGGTGAACGTTTGGTAGGGGACGCGGAGAGACTGGGCGAACAGGTGTACGGGCGGACGGGCGGACAGGAGTCCGAGCACCACGGCCGTCGCGGTCGCAAGTCGGGCCATGCAGCGAATATTACCAGTCGTCTCTCGTCCCCGTGCGGCCCTCACAGAACCCGAACACATAGGCCGGGCGGTTTGCGGCGGAAACTCCCTTCCCGCAAGTTGCGTAGGGCGCGCGACAAAGGAGATCGATATGTTGGGCTTGTTGATCGGAGTGGCGGCGTTGGGGGGAGGGTTCGTGGCCACGCGCAACTTCGTGCGGCGCCGGCTGCGCTTCGTCGACGCGGTGCGGAAGCCCGCCGCGCCGCTCGTCGCGGGGCTCGCCGCAGGGCTCGCCGCCACCGCGGTGGCGCTCCCCCTCGGGGCGCTTCTTCCCGTGACGGTGTGGACGGCGGCGGCGTTCGGGGTGGGAGTGGCCGGCGGAGTCGCGAGCGGGCGGCGGACGCTCGAGCTCCCGCCCGGCTCTTAGACCACCCTCAGGCCAGCCTCGGGCGCCGCGGCCTCCGGCCGGCCCGCGACGCTGCGCAGGGCCCGCACGGCATCCTTCGCGAACGTTTTGCCCGCCCCTTTCTCCACTTCTTCGAGGGCGGTCCACTTGGGAAACGCCGGGCGTACCGGCGTCGCCATCTGCAGGGTTTCGAACGCGTCCGCCACGGCGAGGATCTTCACGGTCACCGGCAGCGGGAGCGCTTCGATGTCCCAGTCCTCGCCCACGATCTCGTAGTAGTGCCCGTACTCACCGATGATCTCGGCGGCGCCACGCATGGCGCGCGCCACACCCACCGAGGAACCCGTCACCGAACGCGACAGCAGCCGCAGCAGGCGGTGGTCGCGCGTCCCTACTTCGTGCAGGAGCGCCGCCACCCGCAGGTTCTCGACGTCGACCTCGGCGAGCTTCAGCTCCCGCCCGATCGCCGCCGCCACTTCCGCCACCCGGTTCGAGTGCCCCTGCTGATTCCGCTCGGCGGACTCGATGTGATAGGTCAGGAGCTCGAGGGTCGCCATGTACGCGTTCTTGACCTCCGCGAGCCGCGCCTCCCGCTGCTCGGCGAGCCCGCCCACGACGTAGCCGGTGAGGATGAGGAAGCCGGCCCAGGGCCCTAGCGCGAGCAGCGCGTCGGGGTAGAAGCCGGGCAGCATGTCGAGGCCCTGCACGTACTGGTAGAAGAAGATGAGCGAGACGACGAACACGCCCGCCATCACCGCGAACCGTCGGCCGCCGTAGAAGCCGGCGAGAATCATGGGCAGATAGTAAAAGCTCAGGAACGCGAACTTCTGCTCCACCAACGCATGAATCGCGACCATCGCCAGCACCAGCAGCAGCACGAAAACCCGCTCGAAGTGGCGGAAGAAGAAGACCTTGGCGCGCTCCAGGGGACGCGATTGAGCCACGAGAGACCTCGAGCGTAAGCGGTGTCAGGGGGGCGCAAAAATCAAAGTGGGGAAACCGGCCCGCCGGCGCAATAGGCGGGGCCTGTTCCGTGCTTAGACGACCTCTCCCTTCTCCCCGCTCCCGGTCGGGTCACCCGGGCGGCCCTCCTCGTACCCGATGCAGGTCAGCATCGGGAGCGCCGGGTAGCGGGCGAAGCGCGGGTCCGTGTCGGCGCGGCCGCAGCGGAAGAACGTCGACCCGCGCCGGTTGGTGATGGTCCGCGCCCAGCGGCAGGTGAGGCAGAGGCCAACCGCGTCGTCCCTCACACATGCACTTGCACGTGCTCGCGGAGCCTCTGACGCAACAGCGGGTGAGTCGCCCAGACGTACCAGCCCATCGCGCAGACCGCGAGCACGTTCGCGACCACCACCGACCACACGCCGAGCGTGCCCAGCACCCACTGGGCACCGAGTGCGAGCGCGGCGCCGACGACCGCGTCCAGCACGATCATGGCCATGACGGCGAGCAGGATGAGCGC
The DNA here is from genome assembly GCA_003220905.1 of Gemmatimonadota bacterium. Taxonomy (GTDB): domain Bacteria; phylum Gemmatimonadota; class Gemmatimonadetes; order Gemmatimonadales; family GWC2-71-9; genus AG41. The sequence goes on from QHTS01000050.1 coordinate 9,689, forward strand.
CGGAGTTCTCTCGATCTGCTCGGCGACGGCCACGAAGAGCGCGCCGGCAATGACAAAGGCAGCGACATGAACCACGCTGTAGGCCGCCACCATGCCGAGGTTCATGTCGATCACCGCCACGTTCGAGGCGCCGAACAGGAGTGCCGCGCCCAGGGCGGTCGGCGTGCGGAGCGGGTGGCCCGCGGCGAGATCGAGCGTGAGGAACCACAGCGCCACCACGCCGGCCCCGATCAGGCCAGTGACGAGACCCTGTGTGAGCAGGGGGTGGCCCTTGAGAGCGCCCAGCCCGAACGGATGTTGATCGCGCGCCGCCCGGTGGAGATAGCCCATGAGGACGAACCCAGAGAGGACGTTCGCCGCGACCACGTGCGGCCACGGGACCACGGCGACGCGCGACGCGTCGCTGAGCAGCAGGCCCCCATAGAAGGCGATCTCCTGTGCCACCAGGCCGAACAGCACGCCAAGCAGCAGACGGGGAGGCGTTCGCAGCGCGGCCATCGCGCCGGCCATCGCGATGCCGAGCACCGCGAACACAGCCAAGTGCAGGACGGAGTAGGCCGCGACGAGCCGGAACGTCGGAGGGCCGACCGCCTGACGGGTGAGCGCGCTCGCGAGCGCGGAAGGTGTGTGAAAGGGCCGACCCGCGAGAGAGTCGACCGCGAGGAACCAGAGCGCTACCACCAATCCGGCGATGACTCCGCCGACCACGCCGTCGGCGATCAGCTGGTGCAGTGACCGTCTCATGGAAGTTGCCTCCTCCCGGTGCTCTTGAGGCAATATCGCACCCGGTCCTCCCCGCGCAACCACGCACAGCGTATCGGCTATGGCATTTTGACGGGGCGGTTCCCCATCTTGGTAGTCCATGCCGGGTGACGCCACGCCGCCTCCGCCGCCCCCCCTGCCTCCTCCCGAGCTGCCGCCGGGGCTGCTCGCGGAGTACCTCGAGAGCGCGCGCGCGCAGCTCGGCGTACTCGCGGGGCTCGCCGAGCGGCTCGTCGCCGCAGGGGGCGACCGCGAGGCGCTCGACGCGCTGCGACGCGAGACGCACAAGGTTCACGGCTCCGCCGGCTCGTATGGGTTCATGGAAGCCTCACGCCTCGCGGCCGGCATGGAAGCAACCGTGAAGGATTGGGCCGCCCGACCGGACGAACCGGACGTGGAACGCGGCTCGCTCGCCCGCTGGTTCGTCAAGCGGCTGGCGGAGCTGCTGGGAGTGGAAGTGCCGCCCGCGAGCGCTGCGCCACTGCCACCCGGCTCCGGGCCGCTGCCGCGCGTCGGCCCGCCGCCCCGCCCGGCACCGAGACCCCCGACTCAGCGCCCTGTGGCGCGGCCCGCGCGAATTGTCTCTCCCCCGTCGCCTCCGAAACCGGCGACGCCCTCGCCGAACGGGCCAGGGGCGCCCGTCGTCGCAGCGGCCGACGCCGTCCTGGTGCCGGAGGTGATCTACGTGGAGGACGACGCGGCGCTCGCCGAGCTGCTCGAGTACGGGTTGCGCGCGCAGGGGTATCGGTTTTTGGCGTATCGTAACGGGCGGGATGCGCTGCGCGAGCTGCTCGCGCTCGACGTGCGGAGCACGCATCCGCTGCTTCTCTTGGACGTCGACCTTCCCGCCCTAGACGGGTATTCGATCCTCGGCGCCCTGGAGCGGGAGCGCCCGGGCACCTACCGCGTCGTTTTCACCACCGTCCACGGCACCGAGGAGGAGCAGCTGCGCGGACTCGAAGCGGGCGCGCTCGACTATCTCGTGAAGCCGATCAGCCTGCGTGTGGCGCTCGAGAAGATCAGGCGTTGGGTGGGCCGGTGACGAGCCTGCAATTCCTCTGGGTCGTCGCCGTCGCGCAGGGCGTCTTGCTCGTCTCGCTGGTGATCCTCATCATCCTGAATCGCTGGTTTCGCCTGCGTCGCAGCGCCCGGCTGCAGCCGCGCCGGCACGAGCTGGATGCGGCGATGCAGCGTTGGGCGATGGGACAGGCGCCCGCCGCCGAGGTGGAGCGCGCCCTGGCGCGTTTGCCCGTGTCGCTGGCTGTCGACGCGCTCGTCACGTGGTCCGCCCGGGTGCCGGGCGAGCGATGGCAGGACCTGTCGCGGGTGTTGGCCAGCCAGTGGTGGGCACGCGTGGTGCGCATCAACAACCGGTCGGCGCGCTGGTGGAAGCGGCTCGAGTGCGCGCACTTCCTCTCCGTGGCGGCGACGCCGCACGACATCGGCCGGGTGCTCCGCTTGTTGCGCGATGACCATCCCGCCGTGCAGATCGCCGCCGCCACCACGCTCGAGCGCTTGACCAGTCCCATCCTCGTGACCGCGGTGCTCGATCAGCTGCCGCTCCTCGCGCCCACGGTCCAGGCGTACTACGCGAGTGCGCTCAAGAAGGCGCGTCCCGCCGTGGTGCGGCACCTGCAGCAGCTGTTCCGGCGGCCCGATGATCCTCGGCTCCCCCGCATGATCGAGTTCGCAGGGCGCCTG
>QHTS01000296.1 GCA_003220905.1 Gemmatimonadota bacterium
GTCGGGGCGAGCGCCGGGAGCCCGAGCGCCGTGTGCACGAACTGGAAGTACACGGCGATGACGAAGGAAATCGCCATACCGGCAATCTCGCTCCACGCGTTGACCCGCCACCAGAACCAGCGCAGCAGGAAGATCAGCCCGGTCCCGGCGCCGATCTGGAGCAGGATCTGGAACGCCTGGTAGGAGTTTTGGAGCCAGAGCGACAGGGCCGACGCGAGCGCGATCAGCCCCACCGTGACGGCGCGCCCCACCCACACGTAGTGGCGTTCGTCCTTGTCGGGCGCCACGAACCGGCGGTAGCAGTCCTCGACCGCATAGGAAGCGCCCCAGTTGAGGTGGGTGCTGATGGTGGACATGTACGCCGCCGCGAGCGACGCGATCATGAGGCCGAAGAGCCCGTGCGGCAGATACACGAGCATCGCGGAGTAGGCCAGGTCGTTCCGCACGATCGCCCGGTCGATGTGGGGGAAGCGCGCGGCGATGGAGGCAAGGTCGGGATAGACGATGAGCGACGCGAGCGCCACGATGATCCACGGCCAGGGCCGCACGGCGTAGTGGAGGACGTTGAACAGCAAGGTCGTGCGCATGGCGTCGCGCTCAGTGGGCGCGGCGAGCATGCGCTGCGCCACGTAGCCCCCGCCTCCCGGCTCGGAGCCGGGATACCACGTGCTCCACCACTGCACCGCGAGCGGCACGACCAGGACGGCGGCCGCCGTGCTCCAGTCCGAGAAGTCGGGCAAGAGCGACAGCCGCCCGGCCACCGCGGGGTGGGCGAACAGCCCCGACAGGCCGCCGACTTGGGGGAGCCCGAGCGCCACGACGGCGGCCATCACGGCCCCGACCATCGCGATCAGGAACTGGACGAAATCGGTCAAGACGACTCCCGACAGCCCGGAGCTTGCGGCGTAGAGCACGGTGACGCCGCCGCCGATGAGCACCGCCGTATGGCGATCCCAGCCGAGCATCACGCCGGCGATCTTGGTCGCGGAGAGATTGACCGAGGCCATGATCATCACGTTGAAGAACACGCCGAGGTAGATCGCCCGGAAGCCTCGGAGGAAGGCCGCGGGGCGTCCGGAGTAGCGCAGCTCGTAGAAGGCGATGTCGGTGAGGGCCGCCGAGCGCCGCCACAGCTTGGCGTAGAAGAACACGGTGCACATCCCCGTGACCGCGAAGGCCCACCAGACCCAGTTCTGGCTCACGCCGCCGGTGCGCACGAGGTCGGTGATGAGGTTCGGCGTGTCCGTCGAGAACGTCGTGGCCACGAGCGACACCCCCAGGAGCCACCACGGCAGGCGGCGCCCGGAGAGGAAGAACTCATGGCGGCCCTGACCGGCGCGGCGCACCACCGCCAGGCCAATGGCCACGCAGACGGCGCCGTACAGCGCAAGCACGATCCAATCGAGGGTGTCCAGTTTCATGGCCCCTTTGATGCGCTCTCCGAAGCTTTACCGGAGCGAGCGCGCCTGTCATCCTGAGCGCCGCAGAGGCGAAGGATCTGCTTTTCCGCGCGCTCGCTCAGGATGACACCGCCGGGCGGCTACGGTAGAAGAGGGAGAATGATGAGGAGCAAGGAGAGCGAGCGGGCCTGTCACCCCCAGAGCCGCTCCGGGTACTCGCCCGCGGCCACCAGCTGTCGCAACGTCCCCTCGACGTGCGGGCGGTCCTCCGGGTAGGTCACACCGAGCCAGCGGCCATGGGTGCCCAATAGCCGCACCCGCGCCTCGCCCCGGCGCACCGCGTCCCCGATCCCGTGCGAGATTAGGAACTCGCTCCGCCCGGCGCTTGCGTGGCCCAGGAATTCCGCGAACCCACGCCCCAGCAGGGCGAACACCGCCGGCGTGAAGGCCCACAGGTTCATCGAGACGAGGGCGTCAGCCGCGAGCCGCACCGGCCGGCCGCGCGGATCGGTTCCGGCATAGCCGCCATCTCCCTGGCGTCGGATGTCGACGACCTCCTCCACGGATTCGAGCCACCCATCCCCGTCGGCATGGCAGACCGCGCGGTTCACGCCGCCGGCAGCGCTGAGCGTGTCGCGTAGCGGGTACGCGATGTTGGCGAACGTCCCGGGGGAGTCACCTGCGTGCCCGCCTGCGAGGAACTCCGCCGCCCGCGTCAAGGCGTCGCGGCCGTAGAAGTCGTCCGCGTTGCACGCCGCGAAAGGGCCCTCCACCGCGTCCCGGGCGGCGAGCACGGCGTGAGCCGTCCCCCACGGCTTCACGCGCCCCTCGGGCACACGGCGGCCGCCCGGCAGGTCGTCGAGCCGCTGCTCGACGTAGTGGACGGGCACCGCTCCTCCGATCACGCGTGCGACGTGGGCTCGCACCCGGGCGCCCAGTTCCTCGCCAATGACCAGCACGGCGCGCGTGAAGCCGGCGCACGTCGCGTCGTAGATCGCGTAGTCGAGCAGCGTCTCGCCCGACGGACCCACGGGGGCGAGCTGCTTCGGCCCGCCGAAGCGAGTGCCGAGGCCAGCGGCCATGATAACGAGCGTGAGCGCCATCGGTGCCCCCTTGATGCAGTCGCGGAGGCGTGGCGTCAAGCCCGGAAGTAGTGCCGCCCGCAACCAGATCCTTCGCTCGCGCGCGTCCCGCGCGCTCGCTCAGGATGACAGCGTGCGCGGCTGCGTAGAAGAGGGAGAATGAGGAGGAGAAGGAGAGTGTCGACTCTTCCTTTCCCTTTCGCTAAGCGAGCGAGCCTGTCATCCTGAGCGCCGCAGGCGCGAAGGATCTGCTTGTTACGCGCCGTGGCCGCCGAGCGGTAAGTTTGGGTGTCCAGAGGAGGGGCGATGAGACAGAGGAGTCAACGCGAACAGGCGGAGTCGTTCGGCCGGCTCCATCGAGAGCCCGGCATCCTCGTGCTCCCCAACGCGTGGGACGTGATCACCGCCCGGGTGATCGAGAGCGCGGGATTCGCGGCCATCGCCACGTCCAGCGCCGGGGTCGCCTGGGCGCTCGGCTACGCCGACGGCGAGCGCATCAGTCGCGGCGAGATGCTCGCGGTGGTCCGCCGCATCGCGTCCAGCGTGCGCGTTCCGGTGACCGCGGACATGGAAGCGGGTTACGGACCGACGCCC
>QHTS01000297.1 GCA_003220905.1 Gemmatimonadota bacterium
CCACCGAGCTGCCCGCCGACACGCCATCGTGGCCGTCCGACGACCCCGACCTGCTCGAGCGAGTGGAGGACCGGCTCGCCCGTGATGTCGGCCTCGCGCCGGGGGAGCTGTTCCTGGATTTCCCGGCCAAGGCGGCGATGCTGGCGCTCGACTTGCCTCTCGTGCAGCGCGACGGCACCGTGACCCACCTCGGAGCGGCGGAAGCCGCGGCCTATCTCGGCCTCCCGCGGGTCGCGGCCGAGCTGTACCGCTCGGCGCAGCGGCTGCGGGTGTTCGTGCTAGGCGAGGCGCGGGTGGAGGCGAAACGGGTTGTGGAGCTGGTGATGATGCCGCGGGAGGCGGTGCGAGCACTGGTGAGCGGTGAGGGGTGAGCGGTGAGACCTCTTACCGCTTACCGCCGTTCACGGCTCACCTCGGTCTCGCCCCCGGCTGCGTGACCTGCGTGCCGTCGCCCACGACCGCGTCCACCGAATCGATCCGGACGATGATCGCGGTGATGTTGTCGAGCCCGCCGTGGCGGTTGGCCTCGGTGATCAGATCGTCCACCTGCTCCTGCGGCATCCGGTCTCCCGCCAGGAGCTCCGCCAGCTGTGGGTCTTCGAGCATCCCCGTCAAGCCGTCCGAGGCGAGCAGGAACAGGTCGCGCGGCTTCACCGTGCCGAGGTAGACGTCCGGCATCACGTCGCTATTCGCGCCCACGCAGCGGGTGATCACGTTCGAATACGGGTGGGACCGCGCCTGCTCGGGGGTGAGATACCCCGCGTCGACTTGCTCCTGGACGTACGAGTGATCCTTGGTGAGCTGCATCAGCTTCTGATCACGGTAGAGGTAGGCGCGGCTGTCCCCTACCTGCCCGATCAGGAAGCGCGTGTCGTACAGCACGAGGGCAGTGACGGTGGTTCCCATACCGCGCTTGTCGTGCTCCGTGAGCGTGCGCTGGAAGATGGCCCCGTTCGCGGCGCGGATCGACGTGCGCATCCGGTCCGCCACCTGGTCGTCCGACAGACTCTTCAGAGACCCGAGCTCGCGCGCCACGAAGCGGACGGCCATCTCACTCGCCACCTCACCGGCGGCGTGCCCGCCCATGCCATCCGCGACCACAAAGATCCCGCGGTCGGCGACCATGAGAAAGTTGTCCTCATTCCCCGAGCGGATGATGCCGACGTCGGTGCGACCGGCGCAGGTGATATGCACGGTGCGCCGCTACGCCAGCAACCGGTGGAGGAGGGCGAGGAGAGCTCCACCACCCACCACCAGCGCCGCCGCACTTCCGCCGCAGCCCTTGCCCTTCTTGGGCGGTGGCTGCTGGCCCGCCGGCCGCTTAGGAGCGGGCCTGGGGCCGGGTCGTGAAGGCGTCGCCTGGGCCCTCGGAGCCGGCGAAGCCACGGGCGCCGGGGAGGGGCGGCCAGGCGGCGCACGGGGAGGGGGAGGGGGAGGGGGAGGGGGGGGTGCCGGCCTGGGAGGGACATGCGGGGCGATCGAGTGCGGCGTCCTCAACACCTGAGTGCCGCCACCCTTCACGACGCCCAGCGCGTCGTCGGTCGGCTCGAACACGAGCTGCACGTCCCCGAACCGTACCGTCGCGCCTGGAGCGAGCGGGGCGTCGCCCTTCACCCGCTCCCCATCCACGAACGTGCCGTTGGTGGAATCGAGGTCCACGAGCACCCAGACCCCTTCCCGGCGCTGCAGCTTGGCGTGGCTGGTGGATACGGACGGATCGGGTACGACGAGGTCGTTGTAATCGGCCCGCCCGATGTTCACTACGGGACTCCTCACCGACAGGCGCTGACCGACCAGCCCCCCGCTCCGCACGAGGAAACTCGCGAGCGCGCCGCCCGAGGACGGTCGGGGGGAAGCCGGTACGAAGGCCTCGAGACCATGCACGGTATGGCGGAGACGGTCCGTCGCGCCGGGCGGGGGCGCCGCCTGGCCAGGCCCGCCCGCCTGTTGCGCCCCCGGAGGTGGGGCTGGGGGCACGGCCGGCGGGCTAGTGGCCGGCCCCGGTGGAGGGGGGGGAGCCGCAGTGGCAGGCGCCACGTCCGCGTAGAAGCGAAACTGCTCGTCGCCCAGCCGGATGACGTCGGCCCGGGCGAGGATCCGCTGACCCTCCACGCGCTCCTCGTTCACGAACGTCCCGTTGGTGCTCGAATCGACCAGCAGGTAGCCCTTCGGCGTCTGGACGATCTCGGCGTGCCGGCGCGACACGTCCTTCCCCGGTACCACCACGTCGCACCCTGCCTCGCGGCCGAACACGAGGGACGCCCCGGTGATCACGTACTCACGGCCGTCCGTGAGGCTGACGACCCGGCCGCCCGTCACGCCGATGGCGGCCGGTTTCACGCCGGCTTTGGCCGGTGCACCGGCCGTCGCTGGAGTGAACGCCTGCACGTACTGGGTGCTGCCCGATCGCCGCTCATCCACAAAGGTGAGCTCGTGACCGCCGACCTCGACCTTGTCGCCGTGCAGGAGGGGGGTCGGCTCGGCGCCGAGGCGTACGCCGTTGATGAGGACGTCCGCGGCGGGGGAGGCTTTCCGGATGATCACCTGGCCGTCGGCCTCGCCCTGCAGCAAGGCGTGCCGCGGCAGCACTGCGGCGCCGGCGAGGGAGATCGCGCAGCCGGCATCGCTGCCGAGCGTCACCTCGCCCACCGGGATGGTGAACTTCTTGCCGCCGAGTTCGAGCAGTGCCATCTGGGAGGCCGGAAGTTACGCCCGACGGCGTAACCGCGCAAGGAAACACGCTTTACGCGATGTTCACCGCTTCCTCGCGCCCGACCAGCCCGCTCCGCAACCAGTGCCAGAAGAGCAGCGAGCCGGTGATCACCGTCGCATAGCTGTTGATGAAACGCCAGATGAGCGCGTACAACGGCAGCTCCGAGGGTCCGACATAGATCTGCATGACCGCCGCGGAGAGGAACTCGGCCAGCCCCGCCGACCCGGGTGTCGGGGCGAAGTAGAGGAGGAAGGTGATGAACGTCTGGAGGAGGAGGATGTCGACGAAGTTGGCGGGGATCCCGAGCGCGCGCAGGGCGACGTATCCGGCGAGCAGCTTGTTGGCATGCGACGGTGCCGAGAGCAGCACGGCCCAACACAGCGCCAGCCAGCCCCGCGGGTTCCCGAACGCGACCATGCACGCATGCGCGCGGTCGATCCCCTCGCGCAGGTGCTCGATGCGAGCCGCGATGCGGTGGCTCTTGCGCTCGAGCCGACCCGCGAGCCAATGCACCGCATCCCGCAGCCAAGCCGGGAATACCATCGCGATCAGCATGACGATGCCCAGGATGCCGAAGATC
>QHTS01000298.1 GCA_003220905.1 Gemmatimonadota bacterium
GATTCGAGCGTCCGGATCTGGCGGCTCGCAGCGGACGGGGACACGCTCGACTACCGCGAGACGCGCGGCGGCGCGCGCGTGCTCGAGGCGGAGTGGCGGCGAGAGGGCAAGGTGTTGGCGCGCAGCCGCACCGAATTCGACCCGCAGCGGATGCCGGCGCGCGCCCGCATGGATTTTCCGGAGGAGAGGGCTCGTTTTGAGCTTACGGTGGTCTTGGTCGATACGGCCGCGGTGCTCGATCCTGCGATTTGGCGCGGGCGCCGGTAGCGCGCTGGCCATCGCGCTCAGCGGGTGCCTCTACGGCTTCACCGGCGGCGGGCTGCCGAACATCAAGACCGTCGCCATACTGCCCTTCGACAACCAGACCGCCGAGCCGGCGCTGACGAAGGAAGTGAACGACGCGGTGCTCGAAGCGTTCCAGCGCCGGCTCGGGCTCCGGCTCGCGGGGGAGAGCAACGCGGACGCGGTGGTGCGCGGCAAGGTCATCCGCTACGACCCCGACGTAGCGGTCGCGTACCAGGCGGGCCAGCAACGCACCGACGTCACGCGGCGCCAGGTCCAGATCACCATCGACGTCGAAATCCTCGACCAGCGGGAAGGCAAGACCCTGTGGCAGCGGCAGGGGCTCAGTGAGATCGGCGACTACGCGCCGCCCCAGGAAGCCGCGGGCCGCAAGATCGCGCTCCAGAGGCTCGTCGACGACCTGGTCGACGGGGCGCAGTCGCAATGGTGAAGCCGCCCCCCCGCGGGCGCCGCGGCGCCAGCTCCACCGGGTGCCTCGTCTCGCTGCTCTTCCTGGTCGGGGCGCTGTACTACGGCGTCAACATCGGTGAGTTGTTCTTCCGGTACTATCGCCTGCTCGACGAGATGCAGACCCAAGCCCAGCTCGCCCCCTCCCTCGACGACGGTACGATCCGCCGCCGGATCCAGGCGGCCGCGCAGGATATCGGTCTCCCACCCGCGGCCCAGCAGATCCGGATCGTGCGGCGGGCGTCGCCGCGGGAAATCGTGATCGAGACCCAGTACAGCGAGACCGTCAATCTCCCGCTGTTCAACCATACGTTCGACTTCCATCCCAAGGCGACGCAGCCGCTTTAGCCCGCCCACGTGGGCGCTGGCCGCAGGCCTGCCGCTCCTGCTCGGGGCAGCCGGCGGGATCGACGTCGCCCGGTTTTTCCTGGTGTTTGCGATCATGCTGCTCGCCGGGAAATTCGCCGGCGAGGCGTTCGAGCGCCTGGGCCAGCCGGCCGTGATGGGCGAGCTCTTGGCGGGCATCCTGCTCGGCGCCGGTTTTCTCAAGGTGATCCCGATCGGCCCGGACGACCCGCTCGCCTCCGTGTTTCGGCTGCTCGCCCAAGTCGGCGTGGTGGTGCTGCTGTTCGAGATCGGGCTCGAGACCGATCTCAAGGCCATGATGCGCGTGGGGACCGCCGCGACGGCGGTCGCGGTGGTGGGTGTCGCGGTGCCGTTCGGGCTCGGCTTTCTGTACTGGCGGTCCAGCTGGCACGGCGTCGAGCACACGTCCGCCGACTCGCTGACGACCGCCATCTTCGTGGGCGCGACGCTCACCGCGACCTCGGTCGGGATCACCGGGCGTGTGCTCAAGGACCTGCAGGTGCTGCACAGCCTGGAGGCGCGCCTGATCCTGGGCGCCGCGGTGATCGACGATGTCATCGGGCTCGTGATCTTGAGCGTCGTGTCGGGACTCGCCGCCGGCACGGCGTTCAGCCTGCACGGCGCGCTGCGGATCCTCGGTGTGGCGGTCGCGTTCCTCTTTCTGGCCCTGTGGATCGGTCTGAAGGTCGCCCCGCGGCTCTTCGGTCTGGTGGACCGGATGCGGGTGCGGGGCGTGTTGGTCGTGTCGGCCTTCGCCTTCCTGCTCCTGCTGTGTGTCCTGGCCGAGCGCGCCGGCACGGCACTCATCATCGGTGCCTTCGCCGCAGGGCTGATCCTGTCGGAGACGAAGCAATTCGGCGCCATCGAGGAGCGGATCAAGCCGGTCGCCGACATCTTCACGCCGATCTTTTTCCTGAGCATCGGCGCCGCCGTCGACCCGCGCGTGTGGAACCCCTTCGTGCCCGAGAGCCATCAGACGCTGGCGATCGGCGGCACGCTCTTCGCCATCGCCGTCCTCGGAAAGTTTGCGAGCGGCTGGGCGGTCCCGTGGCGGCGGTTCAACCGGCCGGCGGTCGGTGTGGGGATGGCCCCGCGCGGCGAGGTGGGGCTCATCTTCGCGCAAATTGGGTTGGCGGCGGGCATTTTGTCGAACCGGGTGTTCAGCGCCATCCTGTTCGTCGTCATCGCCACGACGCTCGTGACCCCGCCGCTCTTGCAGTGGACCCTGCGCTGGGGCGCGACGCTCGACGAGGATTCGGTCCCGTGAGCACGGACGAGAAGATACGCGCGCCCGAGGACGCCGCCCGGTGGCGCGAGCGGCAGCGCGGTCCCGTCGTGTTCACGAACGGCGTGTTCGACCTCCTGCACGTCGGGCACGTGGCGCTGCTCGAAGCGGCGCGCGCCGAGGGCGGGGCGCTGGTCGTGGGCGTGAACAGCGACGCGTCGGTGCGACGGCTGGAGAAGGGGACCGACCGACCCATCGTGCCCGAGCGGGAGCGGGCCCGCCTGCTCGCCGCGCTCGCCTGTGTGGACTGCGTCGTGCTGTTCGACGAGGACACGCCGCTGGCGCTGATCGAGCGGCTGCGTCCCGACGTGCTCGTCAAGGGAGCGGACTATGCGCGCCGGGCGATCGTCGGCGCGGACCAGGTCGAAGGGTGGGGCGGGCGGGTCGTGCGCGTCCCCCTGGTGAAGGGGGCGTCGACCAGCCAGCTGCTGGCGCGCCTCCGCGGAAAGGCAGGGCGGTGACCGAGCCCCCGGCTCAGACGAAGCTCTTGATCGCGACTCGCAATGACGGGAAGATCCGGGAAATCCGCGACCTGTTCACCGGCCTCCCGTTCCAGCTGGTGTTCCCGGTCGACCAGTTCCTCGAGCGGCTGCCGGATGAGGCCGATCTGGAGCGCGGCACGAGCTTCGCCGAGAACGCGGTCGCCAAGGCGCGGTACTTCGCGAAGCGCGCCACGATTCCGACGCTTGCCGAGGACTCGGGGCTCGAGGTGGACGCGCTCGACGGTGCGCCGGGCGTGTTCTCCGCGCGCTGGGC
>QHTS01000299.1 GCA_003220905.1 Gemmatimonadota bacterium
CACCGCGGAGGCGCCTTCCGTAACGATGCCATCCACCGGGATCTTTTCGCCGGGCTTCACGATCACGAGGTCCCCCGGTACGACCGCCTCGACCGCGATGTCGGTCTCCTTGCCGTCGCGCACCACGTGCGCCGCGCGCGGGCGGAGCCCAGCGAGGCGCCGGATCGCTTCCGAGGTACGACCCTTGGCACGCGCCTCGAGCAGCCGCCCCAGGAGGATCAGCGCGATGATGGCCGACACCGCCTCGTAGTAGACGTCGGGCGGACGCCCCGCGGCGGCAAGGGCCCCGGGGGCGAACGTGGCGACGAGCGAATACAGGTAGGCGGCGCCCGTGCCCACGGCGATGAGCGTGTTCATGTCGGCCGTGCGGTGCTTGAACCCGCTCCACGCGCCCCGGTAGAACTGGCCGCCCGACCAGACCACCACCGGCAGCGTGAGGACGGCGAGTCCGACCTTGATCCACTGCGCGTGGAGCGCACCACGCCCGGCGAGCGCCTGCTGGAGGCGCTCGGCGACCGGCATGAGCAGTCGCCCGAGCAAATCGACCTGCTGCAGCGTTGCATCGGCATCGTGCGCCATCAGGAGCATCGAGCCGAGCATGCTCACGACCGTCACGGCGGCCGCGAGAGCGAACTGCCACGTGAGCGCACGGACCTCGCGCTCACGCGCGAGCCGCTCCCGCTCGAGCGGATCCTCCGCGGCAATCGGCGCCGCGACCCGGAGGCCCGCCCGTTCGACGGCCTGCTCGAGAGCCTCCGCGGTCGCGGTGCCGGGGATGTAGTCCACGGTGACGGTCTCCGTCGCCTGGTTGGCGGCGACGCGGATCACGCCCGGCACGCCGCGCAATGCCTGCTCGAGCGGCGCGACGCTCGGCGCGTAGTGGAGCTGCTCGACGGTGAAGGTCACGCCCGCTTGACCGCAGTCGTAGCCCGCAGCCCGGACCGTCTTGATCAGCTCGGCGACGTTCGTCTGGGCGTCGTCATAGTCGACCGCGCCCTTGCCGGTGGCGTAATTGACGGCGGCGGTGACGACGCCGGCGGCGCTCGCCAGCGCTCCCTGCACTGTGGCGGCGCACGAGGCGCAGCTCATCCCCTCGATCGGCAGGACGATGCGGCTCTTACTCATGAAGCTTGTGCGGGGAGGTCGAGGGCCGCCGCTCGGCGGTGGCGGGCTCCACCACGAGGAGGCCTTTCAGCATGTTCATGCCGCAGCGGAAGCGGAATTCGCCTGCCTCCTCGGGTGTGAACTCGACCGGCGTGGTCTGAAACGCCGGAAGCGCGGCGTCGATGCCGAAGTCCTCGAACACGACGCGCTCCGAGCAATCCGCGGTCTCGTCGCGGTAGAACTGGAGCCGCACCGGCTCGCCGGCCCGCACCACGACCGTATCGGGGGTGTAGCCGCCCTTCACAACCACCCGCACCTCCTGCACGCCGGCGACCGTCGGCGCCCCCGTGGCGGACCCCTTCGAGAGCAGGAAATACCACAGCACCCAGACGATGGCGGCGAGGCCGACGGCCGTGACAACGTACTGCGAGACGCTCACGCCTTCTCGTAGTACTCGATACCGAGGTGGGTGATCTGCTCCTCGCCCATCAGCCACCGCAGGGTGTTCTTGAGCTTGGTCTGCTGGATGAACAGATCGTGCTCAGGATACAGCCCCGGGGCCGTCTGGGGGCTCTTGAAGTAGAACGACAGCCACTCCTGGATCCCCGAGAGCCGGGCCCGTTGCGCCAGGTCGAAGAACAGGGCGAGGTCGAGGACGATCGGCGCCGCGAGGATGGAGTCGCGGCACAGGAAGTCGACCTTGATCTGCATCGGATAGCCGAGCCAGCCGAAGATGTCGATGTTGTCCCACCCTTCCTTGTTGTCGCCGCGGGGCGGGTAGTAATTGATCCGCACCTTGTGGAACACGTTGCCGTACAGCTCGGGATACTGGTCCGGTTGCAGGATGTACTCGAGCACGCCGAGCTTGGACTCCTCCTTGGTCTTGAACGATTCGGGATCGTCGAGGACCTCGCCGTCCCGGTTGCCCAGAATATTCGTCGAGTACCAGCCCGCGAGCCCGAGCATGCGCGCCTTGAAGGCCGGCGCGAGCACGGTCTTCATCATGGTCTGGCCGGTCTTGAAGTCCTTCCCGCCGATCGGGAGCTTGCGCTCCTCGGCCAGGTGCTGGAGCGCGGGAACGTCGACGGTGAGGTTGGGAGCGCCGTTCGCGAACGGCACGTTTTCCATGAGGGCGGCGTAGGCGTACAGCATCGACGGCGCGACGGCGGGATCGTTCTGCTCCATCGCCTTCTCGAACGCAGCGAGCGACTGGTGCACCGGGCCGGGCGTGATGAACACCTCGGTCGACGCGCACCACACGATCACCACCCGGCTCACCCCCGCCGTCTTCCTGAAGCCGCGGATATCCTCACGCAGTTGCTCCGCGAGCTCGCGTTTGCTCTTGCCACGCTTCACATTCGTGCCCTGCAGCCGCTTGACGTAGTACTGGTCGAACGCGGCGGGGAGCGGTTTGATGCCCTGGAGGAAATCCTTGATCGGCTCCAGGTGCTCGTGCCGGTCCAGCACGCCGGCCTTCACCGCGGCGGTGTAGGCATCATCGGGAATGGGGTCCCAGGCGGTGAACACCAGGTCTTCCAGCTCGGCGAGGGGCACGAATTCCTTGATCTTCGGGCTGCGCTTGTCGGTGCGCTTCCCGAGACGGATGGTCCCCATCTGCGACAGCGACCCGATGGGCAGCCCGGCGCCCCGGCGCACGTTTTCGACCCCCGCAATGAACGTCGTGGATACCGCACCCAATCCCACGAGCATCACGCCCAGTTTTCCTTTGGCGGGCGCGATGTCCCGACCGGCCTCAAGCCCCACGATTACGGTCCTTTCCGAGATTGTAGCGCGGGCGCGTGGCCCGGGAGCGTTTCCCGTTGGCGCGGCGGCCGCCTGCCAGACGGCTCCCCGGCCGCACGCGCGACGTAGAGCACGCGCTGCACCACCGTCACCGAGGTGGCGAGCGCCAGCACGACGACGATCCAGAACAACAACATTCCGTGGTTCCCGGCGCCGAAAAACAGCGTCGGGGCGCCCAGCAGCAGCACTCGCTCGGCGCGCTGCGCAATCCCCACTTTGGCGGTGAGGCCCAGCCCTTCGGCACGCGCCCGCGTGTACGACACGATGAGCGACGCCGCGAGCGCGACGAGGCACGCGACCACCGCGAGCGTCAGCCGCTCGGGGGGCACGCCACCCCGCAGGAAATACACCGCGATCCCGCTGAACAGCGCCGATTCGCCCACCCGGTCGAGCGTCGAATCGTAGAACGCCCCGAAGGTCGTGGTCATGTCCGCCCGGCGCGCCACCCGGCCGTCCAACAGGTCGAACACGCCGGACACGAGCAGCAATAAGCCACCCGAGTGGACCCACCCCAGGCCGAACGCCGTCGCCGACGCGATGACCACCAGCGTACCAACGGTGGTGATGAGATTGGGCCGAACGTGCAGGCGGATGAACACGACGGCGAGCGGATCGATCAGTTTCCCGAAGCCATCGCGCACGTTCTGGGGGATTACATTCATGGCCGGGGGAAAGTAGCGGAGCGCGACAAAAGTCTCAATAGAGCAAGTACTTGGCGCGCAAGCGCCGAAACTGCGCGAGCGGCCCATCCCACGCCCGCCAAATCGCGTCGGCGGTGCGGTCCGCGAGAATCGCGCGCCGGAACTCCGCTCCCTGCGCCAGGCGGTCGAAGCGTGCCGCATCGAAACGCAGGGAATCGGGCTGGGCCGCCCGGATCGCCGTCAGCACGAGAGCGGCGGCGCGCGTCGGATCGTAACGTCGCCGATCCGTCACGCGCAGCCGGATGCCGCGGACCTCGACGCCATCGTATTTCCCGTCGGTCGGCCCGCGCGGAGTGAACGTCACGCCCGAGAGGTCCACCCCGTTCAATCCCTCCTGCGCCCACCGTCCCCCACCCCGCAGCCGCGGCAACACGGCCCCGGTGTCGAGCCACGGCGCCCCGATCACCTGATACGCGAACGTCGTGCCGCGCCCGACCGAGAGATTCGTGCCCTCGAACAGGCACGTGCCCGGATAGTGGAGCGCGCTCTCCAGGTCCGGCATGTTGGGCGACGGTCGAACCCAGGGCAGCCCCGTGTCGTCGTAGAACATCGCGCGTCGCCACCCCAGCGCCGGGACGACGCTGAGACGGGCGTGGACCCCGAGCACGTCATTGGCGAACCGCGCCAACTCGCCCATCGTCATGCCGTGACGCATCGGCACGCCGAGGAAGTCGACGACGCGCTCCAGCGGACGGGGGGCGGCGGGCACATTCCCTTGGGCCGCGACACCGCCGATCGGGTTCGGCCGGTCGAGCACGACCACGGCCTTGCCGCGGCGCGCCGCCTCTTGCATCAGCAGCACGGCCGTCGGAGGATAGCTGTAGTAGCGGGCGCCGATGTCCTGCAAATCCACGAGCATGACGTCCACCGTATCCAGGGCGGCGATCCCCGACAGCGGCGTTCCACCGTAGAGGCTATAGATTGGTATGCCCGAGGCCGAGTCGTTGGCGTCGGGGAGCCCCGGGCGGTCTTCCGTACCGCGGAGCCCATGCTCCGGACTGATGATCACCACCAGGCGGACGCCTGGCGTGCCGCGCAACAGGTCGATGTCGCGGCGACCCAGCCGGTCCACGCCGGTCTGATTCGTGAGCAGCGCGACGCGCTTGCCGGCGACGACATGGATCGAGTCCGTCAGCAGCACCTCGATCCCGGGTCGTACCTGCGCACCCACGCGGGCCGACGGACAGATGGCGCAGGCGATCACCACGAACAGCGAGAAAGAATGCGAGCGCATAGGCTCCTGGTCGTTGTCGCCGTGCTGGGATGTGCCGGCGGTCAAACAGTCGGACGGACAGCCAGACCCGTCCCCCGTTCCTCGTCCCCCGTCCCCACGGTTTCCGTCGACTCGCTGCTCGCCAGCCTCTCGGTCCGCCAACAGGTCGGGCAGCTCGTCATCCCGTGGCTCTCGGGAAGCTACACCGCGCTGGACGATTCGCTCTTTCAGGTGGCCGCCCGGTGGGTGGACTCGCTCGAAGTCGGCGGGCTGATCATCTCGGTCGGCTCCCCGTTCGACATCGCCACCAAGCTCAACGCCCTGCAGCAACGATCCCGGTTGCCCCTCCTCGTATCGGCCGACCTCGAGTGGGGCGCCGGCATGCGCGTCGTGGGGGCGACCGCATTCCCGCAGATCATGGCGGTCGGCGCCACCGGCGATCCCCATGATGCCTACACGATCGGCGCGGCCGCGGGCGTCGAGGGCCGGGCCGTCGGCATCCACGTCAATTTCGCCCCTGATGCCGACGTCAACAACAACCCCGCGAACCCGATCATCAATATCCGGTCTTTCGGCGAGGACCCGCACACGGTGTCCCGCCTGGTAGCGGAGTACGTGCGGGGCCTGCACGAGCACGGTATGCTCGCCACGCTCAAGCACTTCCCCGGCCATGGGGATACGCAGACCGATTCGCACATCGGCCTCCCCGTCATCACGGCCGGGTACGCCCGCCTGGACTCGCTCGAGCTCGTCCCGTTCCGCGCTGGCATCGCCGCCGGGGCGGACGTGGTGATGAGCGCCCACATCGCATTCCCCGCACTCACGGGGTCGAACGACCCAGGGACGTTGTCGGCGGCGGTGCTCACCGGGCTGCTGCGCGACTCGCTGCGCTTCACGGGCCTGGTCGCGACCGACGCCCTGACGATGGGCGCGATCGTGGCGAAGTACGGCGCCGGCGAAGCGACGGTGCGGGCGTTCCTCGCGGGCTCGGACCTGCTGCTCATGCCGGCGGATCCCGACTCCGCGGTCCTCGCGATGACGGCCGCGGTGGCGGCGGGACGGGTCACGCCGGAGCGGCTCGCGCAGTCGGTGCGCCGCGTGCTCGAGATCAAGCGTCGGCTCGGCCTGCTCGAGCGCCGCACCGTCCCGCTCGACTCCATCCTGCGTGTGGTCGGCAGCAAACGGTTCCAGGACGCCGCCAATGACGTCGCGGTACGCTCCCTCACGCTGGTGCGCGACGTGGGCGGACGGCTGCACGCCTTGCGCGCGCGTGCCCGCCGGCTCGCCCTGATCGCGTACGCCGACGAGGCGAACTCGAGCGTCGGCCTGTTCCTCACCGATCTGTTGCGACAGGGCGGCGACACCGTGGAGTACTTCCGGCTGTGGCCCATGTCGGGGACCCTGTCGTACGATTCGGCGCGGGCCACTATCGCGCGGGCGCCTGCCACCGTGTTCGTCGCCAACGTGCGGCCCATCTCGTGGAAGGGGAACATCGCCCTCCCGGACTCGCTCGCCCAGCTCATCACGGTGACGGACACAGCCCGCCCCACCGTGTTGGTGTCGCTCGGCAGCCCCTACCTCCTCAACCAGACGCCCACAGTGCGGTCCTACGTCATCGCTTGGAGCGGCGTGCGGGCCTCGGAGCGCGCCGTGGCGCTCGCGCTGCTCGGCCGCGTGCCGATCGGCGGCCACCTCCCGACTCGCATCCCGCCGGACTACCCCCTCGGCTGGGGTGTGATTGTCCCGGCGGCAGAGCCGTGAGGCAGCGCGTCCCCCTCACGCTCGTTGCACTCATCACGGCGTGTAGCAGCACGGGGACCAGGGAGGGCACGCCGGTCCCGGCGAGCGCGGGCATCCCGCGGGCCGCGCCGTCATCCCTGGGTTTCGACAGCACGCGCCTGGCCGACGTGGTCGCGTATCTCCGGGCCGAAGTGGATAGCGGCGCATTCCCGGGTGCCGTGCTCGCCGTGGGACGGCACGGCCGGCTCGCCCTGCTCGCGCCGGTCGGCCACTACGGCGTCGATGACCCGCGCCCGGTGGGCGCCGGCACGCTGTACGACATCGCCTCGCTCACGAAGGTGGTCGGCCTCACCACCGCCTGCATGCTGCTCGTGGACTCAGGACAGCTCGCGCTCGATGCGCCGATCGACCGCTATGTGCCCGCGTTCGCGGGGGGAGCCATGAAGGATCGCGTGACGGTTCGCCAGCTCCTGACCCACTCGGCAGGCCTGGTGGCGGACCTCCCGCTGTACGACTCCACGTCGACGCGCGCCGCGGCGCTCGCCGCCGTGGACACGACGACGCTCGTCGCGCCGCCGGGAACGAGCTACCGCTACTCCGACCTGAGCGCCATTGTGCTCATGCAGGCCGTGGAGCGCGTGACGGGCGAGCCGTTCGACCGCTTTCTCGCAGAGCGCGTGTTCGGACCGCTCGGCATGCCCGCGACGCGGTTCCTGCCGCCCGCCGCGTCGCGCGAGCGGATCGCGCCCACGGAGCACGATACCGTGTTCCGGCACCGCTGGCTCCGGGGAGAAGTGCACGACGAGAGCGCGGCGCGACTGGGCGGCGTCTCGGGGAACGCCGGGCTCTTCTCCAACGCGCTCGACCTCTCCCGCTTCGCCGCGATGCTCTTGAACGGAGGGGCCTGGGACACGCTGCAGTTGATTCGCGCCGAGACCGTCGCGGCGTTCACCACGCGTCAGAATCTCCCGGCGGGCTCGACTCGCGCACTCGGCTGGGATACACCGGCGGACTCCGGGTACTCGAGCGCGGGCGCGAAGCTGTCCCGGCGCTCGTTCGGCCACACCGGTTTCACCGGGACGTCGATGTGGATGGACCCGGACCGGGATCTCTTCATCGTCCTCTTGACGAACCGTGTACACCCCACGCGGGCGAGCACGGCGATCCTCCGGGTGCGGGCGCACGTCGCCGACCTCGTGGCCGACGCGCTCACCCACCCGGAGCTGTAGCGCGGTCGCTATTCCACCACCGTCTGCCAGCCGCGCCGCGACAAGTCGCGATAGATGAGCGCGCCCGCGACGGCGGCGACCCCCAGCAGCACGAGGCCGGCGAGCGTCTCCTGCAGCAGGAGCTTCCCCACGCCGAACAGCACTCCGTACACCAGGACGCAGCCCGCCACCCAGTCGATCAGATTGCCGAGCCCGCCGGCGGACGGGCGCACGTCGGGGGCAAGGGTGGCCACCGGTCCCCAGCCCGCCCGCGAGGGCCGGGTGCGGCGGTAGAACGCCACGAGCGTCGAGTCCGACTCGGGGCGCGTCAGGAACGTGACCGCGAGCCATACGACCGTGGTCACGGCCACCGTGACGAGCACGATGTGCGCGAAGTCCAACGGCCGGTCGCTGTCGAGCCCCCCGATCGTTTGCAACGCCACCGACACCACGAACGCGGTGATCATCGCCGCGACCTCGCTCCAGGCGTTGATGCGCCACCAGTACCAGCGCAACAGCAGCACGGCACCGGTCCCGGCGCCCGTGATGATCAGCAGTTTCCACGCTCCCCCGATCGACTCGATGCGGAAGGCCACGGCGGCGGAGATCACCGTGAGCAGCGCCGTGGCGACGCGCGACGCCCTGACGTAGTGCGGCTCGCTCGCATCGCGGCGCACGAAGCGGCGATAGAAGTCGTTCACGAGATAGCTGGCGCCCCAGTTGAGCTGGGTGGCGATCGTGGACATGAAGGCCGCCGCGAACGCGGCGACCATGAGCCCACGGAGCGATGAGGGGAGATAGTCGATCATCACCCGGATGTAGCCGGTCTCCGGGTCGGCAAGCCCGGGATACAGGATGAGCGACGCCAACGCCACCAGGATCCAGGGCCACGGCCGCACGGCATAGTGCGCGATGTTGAACCACAGCGTCGCGAGCAAAGAGTGCTTCTCGTCCTTCGCGCTCAGCATCCGTTGTGCCACGTAGCCGCCGCCGCCGGGCTCGGCCCCCGGGTACCACGTGGCCCACCAGTTCACCGCGATATAGACGAAGAAGGTGAGCATCGGCATCCACGCGGAGCCGACGTCGGGAACGAAGCTCAAGACCGACGCCTGACCCCCGCTCACGAGCTTCGCCTTCATCGCCTCGATCCCCCCTACCGCCTGCACCGCTACCACCGCCAGCACGATCACCATCCCCATCTTGATCACGAACTGGAACAGATCGGTCACCAGCACGCCCCACAGCCCCGAGAGCGTCGAGATGGCGGACGTCAGAACGATCAACCCGACCACGATCCACAGCGCCTCGCCCTTCGAGATGCCGAAGACCAGCTGGAGGATCTTCGCCATCGCGAGGTTGACCCAGCCGAGGATGATGCAGTTGATGAGCAGGCCCAAGTAGAGGGCCCGGAAGCCCCGGAGGAACGCGGCCGGCGGGCCGGCGTAGCGGATCTCCGAGAACTCGATGTCGGTCATGACGCCGGCGCGCCGCCACAAGCGGGCGTAGAAAAACACCGTCAGCAGCCCGCTCATCAGCAGGTTCCACCACAGCCAGTTCCCCGCGATCCCGTTGCGCGCCACCAAGCCGGTGACGACGAGCGGCGTATCCGCGGCGAACGTGGTCGCCACCATCGACGTGCCGGCCAGCCACCAGGGCACATTTCTTCCGGAGAGGAAGAACTCCGCTGTGTCCCGGCTGGCGCGGCTCTTGTAATACAGGCCGACGGCAATGTTGAACAGGAAGTACAGGGCCACGACCGACCAGTCGGCGAGCGTTAGTCGCATAGCGGCGGCAGCCTCGCGGCGGAGAGTTGACTTGCCCGAAGGAACCGCCTAAGTTCGCACGTGACTGGAGGATCGCAATGGCCACGACGCAACACACAAGCCCCATTACCCTCACGGTGACCGAGCAGGCGGCGGTCGAGGTGAGGAAGTTCATGGCGGAAGAGAAGGTGTCGCCCGAGACCGCCGGGCTCCGCATCGCGGTGCTCCCGGGCGGGTGCTCGGGCTTCAAGTACAGCTTGAACATCGAAGACAAGCCGGCCGAGGACGACGTCGTCATCGAGACGGGCGGCGTGCGGTGCTTCGTCGACGCCTTCAGCGCCCAATACTTGAACGGTGTCACCCTGAACTACAAGAGCAACTTCCAGGAGTCGGGGTTCACCTTCGAGAACCCGAACGCCACGGGCGGCTGCGGCTGCGGATCATCCTTCACGGTGTGAGATCGTTGGCCACGTTCTGGTCGGCATTCCAAGCCCGCGCGCGTCGCGGGCTTTTTGTTGACTCCCCCTCTCAATGAGACCGCTCGACGTCACCGTCATCGCGCTATACTGCGCCGCGGTCGTCGTGTTCGGGCTGGTGCTCGCGGGACGCCAACGCGACGCGAGCGACTACTTCCTCGGGCACCGCGGCCTGCCGTGGTGGGCCATCATGCTGTCGATCGTCGCGACCGAGACGTCGGCGCTCACGATCATCTCGGTCCCCGGCCTCGCGGCCCGCGGCGACCTCACCTTCCTGCAGCTGTCGTTCGGGTATCTCGTCGGGCGGATCGGCGTCGCGGCATTCCTGCTCCCCGGGTATTTCGAGGGAACCCAGGACACGGCCTATCAACGGCTGGAGCGGCGCTTCGGGACGGGCGCGCGGCGGACCGCCTCGGGCGTGTTCCTGCTGACGCGCGCCCTCGCCGACTGCGTCCGGATCTTCGCCACGGCGATTCCCCTCGCGATCATCACGCGGTGGAGCCTCGCCGCCGGTATTCTCGCGATCGGCATCGTCACCGTGATCTATACCTGGGTCGGGGGCCTGCGCGCGGTCGTGTGGGTGGACGTCATTCAGCTCGGGGTATATCTCCTGGGCGGGTTGGCGACGCTCATCGTCGCGACGCATCTGGCGGGGGGCGTGGGCGCGTTCGCGCGGGCCTGGGACGCCGGGAAGCTCGTCACGCTCGACTTCACACCATCGTTCAAGGTGCTGTACACGTTCTGGGGCGGGGTCCTGGGCGGAGCGCTGCTCGCCGGCGCCTCGCACGGCACGGATCACCTGATCGTGCAGCGACTCCTCGCCGCCCGGGGCCTCCGGGACGCCCAGCGGGCACTCATCGGATCCGGGGTGTTCATCATCCTGCAATTCGTGCTCTTTCTGCTCGTGGGGACGAGCCTGTGGCTCGCGGGCGCGGATCTGGGGCCCACGATGCGGGGCGATGCGATCTATCCCACGTTCGCGATCAACCAGCTCCCGGCCGGGCTCGCCGGGCTCGTGATCGCGGGCATCCTCGCCGCCGCCATGAGCAGTCACGCCTCGGCCGTCAACTCCCTCGCCTCCGCCTCGACACAGGACTTCTATGCGCCGCTCAGCGGGCGCCACGACCCGACGCACCTCCTGTGGGTGGGCCGGTGGCTCACCCTGGTGTGGACCGCGGTGCTGGTCGCCGGTGCCATGGCGTTCCGAAACCAGAACACCCCCGTCGTGCAGCTCGCACTCAGCATCGCGTCGATCACGTACGGCGGCCTGCTGGGCACGTATCTGCTGGGCGGGTTGTGGCCGCGCGCCCGCGAGCGCGACGTGATCGTGGCGATCATCGTGAGCGTCGTCGCCATGACGCCGATCGTGCTGGGGGTGCCGCGGCGCTTGCTGCCAGGTCTCGCGTGGCCGTGGTACGTGCCGCTGGGGACGGC
Source organism: Gemmatimonadota bacterium (assembly GCA_003220905.1). Taxonomy (GTDB): domain Bacteria; phylum Gemmatimonadota; class Gemmatimonadetes; order Gemmatimonadales; family GWC2-71-9; genus AG41. The sequence continues at coordinate 11,443 of QHTS01000299.1, forward strand.
GGTGACGGTGGCAGTGGGGATGCTGTCCTCACTGGTGGGACGGGCGGACAGCCGGACGGGCGGACAGGACGCCCAGGCACCATGACTTCACGGTCCGCCCGTCCGCCCGACCGCCCGACCGCCGTGTTTCTCGGCGCCGACGCCGGCGGCTCCCACTCCACCGTGGTGATCGGCTCGCGGAGGAAGATTCTCGGCCGGGCCGACGGGCCAGGCGCCGCCATGCGGCCCGGCGGCGCGGCCAAGTCCGCGGCCGTGCTGGTCGAAACCGCGCGGCGCGCCGCCGCGCAGGCGGGACGGGATCTGCCGGTCGAGCGCGCGGTGGTGGGCGCCGCCGGAGCGGGGCGCGCCCAGGAGCAGGCGGAGCTCGAGGCGGCGCTGCGCGAGGCGGGGGTGGCGCGGCGGGTGCGGGTGCTCGCGGACGGCGAGGTCGCCCTCGCCACGGCGTTCGGCACCGGCCCCGGAATCCTCGTCAACGCGGGTACCGGCTCGATCGCCTACGCGCGGGACCCCGCTGGCGAGCTGCACCGCGCCGGCGGGTACGGTTGGCAGCTGGGCGACGAGGGCGGCGGCTATTGGCTCGGCCGGCGCGCGCTCGACGCCGCCGCGCGAGCCCAGGACGGACGGGGCGAAGGGTCCACCCTGCTGGCGCGCCTGCTGGGAGCGCTCGGCCTCCAGCACTTCGACGACCTGGTGCGCTGGACCGCAACCGCGACGCCGGCCCAGGTGGCGGCGCTCGCGCCACACGTCCTCAACGCCGCGCGCGAAGGCGAAGGCGTCGCGCGTCAGGCGATGGACGACGCGGCGCGCGAGCTCGCGGAGCTGGCCGCGGTATTGGCACGGCAGTTTCCGGGCACGGGGCCGGTGTCGGTCGCCATCGCGGGAGGCCTGCTGCTGCCGCAGTCGCCGCTCACGGCCGCGTTCCGCGACCGGCTCGGCGTCGCTCTCAAGCGAGCGCGCCTCGTACCCGACCGGATCGATTCGGCGGTGGGGGCGCTGCGGTTGGCGGCTGAGCTGGAATGAAAGGGAGCAGGGAGCCGGGAGCCGGGAGCAGGTCGTCCCGATGCACGACTGCTCCCCGCTCCCTGCTCCCTGCTCCCTGCTCCCCTTTTAGGCCGCCAACTTTACATCCGAGCTGACGAGTCGCGGATCCCACTCGCTTTCCGTTCGGGCCACGTACACCGCCGCGCTCAGGTCCCCCACGACGTTGATCGTGGTCCGAGACATGTCCAGAATTCGGTCCACACCGATGATCAACGCAATCGTCAGTGGCTCGACGTTCACGGCGGCCAGAACGCCCATCAACAACGGCAGGGATCCGCCGGGGACACCGGCGGCGCCAACGGCCGTGATCACGCTGAGAAACATGACGACGACCTGCTGGGATAACGTGAGGGGAACGCTGAAAACCTGCGCGAGGAAGAGCACGGTGACGCCCTCGAACAGCGCGGTGCCGTTCATGCACATCGTCGAGCCGAGGGGGAGCACGAAGCCGGCGATCTTGGGCGGGATCTTCAGCTCCTCTTCCGCGACGGCGATGTTGGTCGGAAGCGTGGCGTTGCTCGAGCTGGTGGAGAACGCCGTGATGATGCTGGCCCGGATCCGGCTGTAGAACACGCGCGGCGAGAGACCGCCGAATACGCGGACCAGCGCGGAGATCGAGATGGCGCCATGCAGGAGGAGCCCCACGAGGACAACGGCGACGTACAGCCCCAGTTTTTGCAGCAGCGCGAAGCCGAAGCGGGACGTCACGACGAAGATGAGCCCGAACACGCCGTAGGGGGCGAGCCGCATGGCGAAGTCGATGATCTTGACGATCGCTTCGCCCAGCGCATCGAGGACGCGCACCATCGGCTTGGTCTTCTCTTCGGGGAGCAGCGTCAGCGAGGCGCCGAACACCAGGGAAAAGAAGATTATCCCCAGC
>QHTS01000300.1 GCA_003220905.1 Gemmatimonadota bacterium
TCGGCTGGCCGAGCGCGCGGCCCAGCCTGAGACGATGACCCCGCGCCAGCGCGCGGGGCGGTTCAGGGCTCCCGCGCTCGAGCTGGTACTGCAAGCGCTCTCGACGAGGCCGGCCACACGAGAGGAGCTCGACCAGATCCGCGCGTTGCTCCGTGAAGGCCACGACCGAGCTTCCTGACGACGCCGCGCTTCCCGCGCTCGCAGCGATTCGCGCGTCAGGCCTGGCCGCGGCGATCCCCGCGCTGGGACTCGAGGACCGTCCGGTCGAGCTCACGCTGCGCGGCTACACGCCCGGGTCGCGCGCCACGTTCGAGGTCCGCGCGGGAGACCGTCACTTCGCACTCAAGCTGTACGCAGAGGACCCCGAGCCCGAGGCGGAGCTGTACGAGGCCCTGGCCGCGGTCGGCCTAGTGGGCGAGGGGCCGGTCCGGGTGCCGCCGCTCCTCGCTCGAGACCGCTCGCTACAAGTCCTGGCCATCGGGTGGCTCGAGGGCCCGACGGCGCAGGAGCTCCTCAAAGGCCGGCGGGGGGAGCGCGCCGGCGAGCTGGCCGCGTGCTGGCTGCGGTGCGCCGCGGCGCTGCCGGTCAAGGTCGGGCTGCCCCTGGGTGCGGCTCACATGGTCTACAACGCCGGCAAGGAAGTGGTCCAGCTCGACGCCGCAGACCGCGGGCTCGGAAGGGCCGCGAGGCGGCTGGCCCGAATACTGACGCAGACGCTGCCCAAGAACGGCTTGCGGCGCCTTGTTCACGGCACGTTTTACGCCCGTCATGTTCTCGACCAGGGAGATGGAGTGGGCGTGATCGACTGGGAGCGTTTCGGGCGAGGGCCGATGGAGCTCGACGCCGGCATGTTCTTGGCCACCACCTGGCGTTACGGGTTGGACCATGAGCCTCTGGCCGCGGAGGCGGCGCGGGTGGAGGAGGCGCTCCTGGCCGGCACGACGGGCCTGCTCGACGAGCGTGTCCTCGCCTGGCACCGGGCGGCCGCGCTTCTCCGACTGGCCAGCAAGGTCTACGTGGTGGAGCGCCGCAAGGAGAACTGGCTGGACCGCGCGCACGCGCTCCTGGCCGAGGCCACGCGGCTGGCCGAGCTCGCGGCGCGTCCCAACCCGGTCGCGCGCGTCGAGGCGCCGGCCGTTCGGTTGAACGGCGCGGCGCTCGAGCTCATCCTGCGTGCCCTCTCTACCCGGCCGGCCACGCCGGAGGAGCTGGACCAGATTCGCAAGCTGCTCGACGAACGGAAGGAGCGCCCGACGAGCTGACCGGCCTCTGGCACAATTCGGGTCATCGCCCGCACATTGGAGCCGGACCCTCACCGTGAGCCCCTCATGTCGGTCGCATCGCGGTTGGCCGTGCCTGGTGCGTTGTGCCTGATGCTGGTCGCTCGCGTGAGCGCGCAGGAGCACATGCACGACGGCGCGCCGGGCGAGCAGCTCGGGCGCGTGGCCTTCGCCACGTCGTGCCGGCCGGACGCGCAGGCGCGCTTCGAGCGGGCGGTCGCTCTGCTGCACTCCTTCTGGTACGAGAAGGCAGCGGACACGTTCCGCGACGTGGTCGCCGTCGACTCGACGTGCGCCATGGGTTACTGGGGGCAGGCGATGAGCCTGTTCCACCAGCTCTGGACGCCGCCGGTCGGCGCGGAGCTCGCGGCCGGTCTCGCGGCGAGCGAACGGGGCCTCGCGCTCACCCGGACGCCGCGCGAGCGGGATTACTTGGCCGCCATCCGCACGTACTATGCGGACTACGGCGGGACGGACCACAAGACGCGCCTCGTTGCGTACGCGCATGCCATGGAGGGTATGCGGCGCCGCTACCCGCGCGACCGTGAAGCGTCGACCTTCTACGCCTTGTCGCTCATCGCGCTCGCCCAGGCGACTGCGACCGACACGACGTTCGGCTATCAGAAGCGCGCCGACGCGATTCTCGAGCCCCTGTTCAAAGTTGAGCCGCGCCATCCCGGCCTCGCCCACTACCTGATCCACACGAACGACGTTCCCCAGCTCGCCCGCCTCGGACTGTACGCTGCGCGTCGGTACGCGGAGATCGCCCCCGATGTGCCCCATGCGCAGCACATGCCGTCGCACATTTTCACCCGGCTCGGCCTGTGGGACGACGACATCGCGTCTAATACGCGCTCGGTCGCCGCCGCCCACAAGTTCGAGGACGAGCGTCACTTGAACGCGCTGTGGGATCAGCGCGGTCACGCGTGGGACTACATGGCGTACGCCTACCTCCAGCAGGGGCGGGATGCGGAAGCGAAGCGCGTCGTAGACGAGGCAGCGGCCGTCACGGCGGTCTACCCGCTAGGGTCACTCACCAACGCATACGCGCTGGCCGCCCTGCCGGCGCGGTACGCGCTCGAACGCGGTCGGTGGCGGGACGCGACGGCGCTCGCCGTCCGCCCGGCCCCGGAGTGGCGCGCCGCGGAAGCGATCACCCACTTCGCCCGAGCGCTGGGGGCGGCGCGGAGCGGCGACACCGCGAGCGCGCGGTCCGCCGTCTCAGCACTCGACGAGATCGAGCGCGCAGAGGGTGCGGCGGGGGGCGCGCATGTTTACTGGGCGGGGCAGGTCCGGATCCAGCGCTTCGCCGCGTCGGCGTGGCTCGCCCGCAGGACCGGCGACACGGCAGAGGCGTTGCGCCTGGCCGCGGCCGCCGCGGACCTGGAGGACGTCACGCAGAAGCACCCCGTGACCCCCGGCGCCGTCCTGCCCGCGCGCGAGTTGCTCGGCGATCTACTGCTCGAGCTGGGCCGCCCCGCCGACGCGGCGAGGGCATATGCGGCCTCGCTCGCGCAGCAGCCGAATCGCGCGCGCAGCCTGTTCGGTGCGGCGCGGGCGGCGGAGCTGGCGGGTGATGTCACGGTTGCGCGGGCCCGCTATCGCGAGTACCTCACGCTGATGGAGAAGAGCGACGGCGGGCGAGGCGAGCTCGAGATCGCGCGCGGTGCGCTGTCCGGCCGCTAGGGCGCCGGCCGGATCACAGTAGTCGGGGCCGGGTATCCTGCCCCATGCCGACCCCGTTCCGATATCTCGTCGCGCTCACGTGGTGCGTCGTTCCCGCGGTCGCGAGGGGGCAGGGTAGCGCCGTCGCGCCGCAAGTGGCCTGGTGGCCCCGTTCGCCCTTCCAGGGATCGTTGGTGCGCGTGGTCGTGCATCCGCCCCCCGGCGACAGCGTGACCGCGGTGCACGGCGAGCTGGCGGGCGAACCGCTGCATTTCGAGCGGTTCGCGGACGGTTTCCGCGCGCTCGGCGCGGTGCCATTCGGGGCGCACGACAGCGCGGCGGCGCGCGTCATCGTGGAGCGCGCCGGCGTCGCGGACGACACCCTAGTTGCGATCCTCCCGGTCGCGCGGCGCCGGGTCCAGCGGGAGCGGCTCCGCGTGGCTCCCCAGTTCGCACAGCCGCCGGAGTCGCTGGCGGAGCGCATCCGGATCGAGCAGGAGATGGTGCAGGAGGTGCGACAGCGGGCGCACGAAACCCCGCGCCTATGGCAGGCGCCGTTCGTGCGCCCGAGCGCCGGCGCGGTGACGAGCGTTTTCGGCGTGGCACGCGTGTTCAACGAGGTGCTACGGAGCCGTCATTGGGGCGTCGACTTCGCCGCGCGGTGGGGCGCGCCGGTGCGGGCGGCGAACCGCGGGGTCGTCGCCTTCGTCGCCGATCTGTACTACAGCGGGACCACCGTCCTGATCGATCATGGGGCGGGTCTCGTCACCGGCTATTTTCACCTGAGCCGCGTGCTCGTCGTGCCGGGGGACACGGTCGACGTCGGGCAGCCGATCGGTCGCGTGGGAGCGTCCGGCCGCGTGACGAAAGCGCACCTTCACTGGTTCGGCGCCTATGGAGGGATCACCGTCGATCCGCTCGACCTCCTCCGGCCGAACGGACCGGCGCGACTCGCGCCGGGCTCCCCTCCCTAGCGATCCTCTTCCAGGCGGCGCCGCGCCTCGGCTCGTACCTGGCGGCTGGGGTGGGCGCGGGCCGCCGCCCGCAGCGCCGGGATCCCGAGCCCGTCCGGCAGGTCCGCCAGGCGCTCGACGGCCTCCACCTGGACGACGGACGAGCTGTCGTTCGCGAGTCTGTCCACCAGCAGGACGAGCGCGGACTCTGGCGCGGCGCTCTTGGCGTACTGCTCCACCGCTTCATCTCGTACCTCCGCGTTCGGCTGGGCGCGGGCGAGGCGCGCCAGCGGTGCGATGGCCTGCGGGCTGCCGAGGTGTCCGAGCGCCTCGACCGCCTCCTGCTGAACGTGGGCGTCGGGGTCGCGCTGCGCGAGCCGCTCCAGGACGCCGAGCGCCGCCTCGGGCGGCGCGACGTCACCGACCGTCTTGACGGCCTTGCGGCGGACGTCCGGGTTCGGGTGGGTGCGGGCGATCTCGAGGAGAGCGCCCACGCCGGCGCCGCCCCGCACCTTGCCCAGGGCCTTGACCGCCTCGTGCTGGACCTCCTCGTCGCCGTCGTGTTGAGCGATCGCCAAGAGCGGCGGCACCATCCGCGGGTCCCGCCGGCTGCCGAGTGTCTTCACCGCCGCGTGTCGGACCTCCGGGTTGCGCAGCGCCTCGACACGACCGATCAGGGAATCGACGGTCGCCGAATCGATGGCCGCTCGCATGCCGCCGCCGTCGCCCGTGGCCGCCGTCCCACTCACCAGGTGGGCGCCAGCCCCGAGTGCGAGGGTCACGGCGAGCACGCCCGCCATCCAGCGGGGGAAGATCTCCGTTTGCACCGGCGCCACGAGCCGCCGAATCCGGTCCCTGAGGGACCCACCACGCCCGGCCGCCGCCAGGGCGAAGGCCGGTGTCGCGGCGCGGAGCCGCTCCATGCCGAGCAACGCCGTGGCGTAGAAGTGCGCGTCGCCGCACACGGCGACGGCCAGATCGTCGCAGCAGTGCTCGCGCTCTTCGCGCACCTGCTGCGACACCCACCACACCGCCGGGTGGTAGAACAGCAGGGTCTCGATCACCGACTGGATGACGTTGACCAGATAGTCGTAGCGCCGCACGTGGGCCAGCTCGTGCGCGAGCAGCGCGTCGAGCTGCAGCGGCGTGAGTCCCGTCAGCGCGCTCGCGGGGAGGAGGATCACAGGGCGCAGCCACCCGATGACCGCGGGCACCTGCACGACGGCCGACTCCAGCACGCGCACCGGTCGGGTGACGCGGAGCCGCGTCGCCAGGCGCGCCACCGCCTCGCGGCAAGCGTCGGGAACGGACGACGTCCCCACCCTACCGAGCTGCCGCGTCACCAGCCATCCCGACGCGAGTCGCAGCGACAGCGCTACCACGCCGCCGAACCACACCAGGACCACCCACGGCAGGGCGGGCTCGAGGGCTGCGCGGATCCGGGCGGCGACCGGTCCCGGGGGGGGGGTCGGAGGCGTCGGAACGGCTTGCGGGCCGGGGCTTGACGTCGGCCCCGGGGCGACCGGGGATGTGGCGGTCACCACCTCGCTCATCAGGGGCGCCGTCTCGCGCACCCGCACCGCAGTGGCGAGGGGGAGGGCGAGCATCACCGCCAACGTGAGCGTGGCGAGCGCGTAGCGGGTGCGGGCAGCCCGCACCGGAACCAGGGCGAGGAGGGCGGCGAGCCCCGCGGCGGCTAGAGCGTCCTGCCACAGCGAGTCCACGAGGGCCCAGCCCAGCGCTTGCGTCATGATCATGTACGTCCTCCCTTTTTCTCGTCGAGCAACCTGCGGATCTGATCGAGCTCCGGCGCCGTGGCGGGTGCGGAGTGCAAGGCGTGGAGCACGAGCCCCAGCGTCGAGCCTCCGAACACGCGCCGCACCAGGTCTCGGACCAGGCGTCGCTGAGTGGCCCCTTGGGACGCCACCGCGGCGTAGACGTGCGATCGCGCCGATGCATCCCGCCTCACCAAGCCCTTCTCGACCATGATCTGCAGCAGCTTGAGCACGGTCGTGTAGCCGACCGGCTTGACGTGGTCGACCGACTCGTGGACATGGCGCACGGTGCTCGGACCGCGCTGCCACAACACGCGCAGAATCTCGAGCTCCGCGTTTGTCGGAGCACGCTTCAGCATTCAAGGCCTCACTAAGTACGAAGCTGTTCGTAGCTACACCGGGCGGGTTCCGGAGGTTTCCGGTCGACGGGGGGGAGGGCGTGTCGCGCAAGTGCCACAGATTTCGGGGGGAGCTATAAGCGGATCCTTCGCGCCGGCGGCGCTCAGGATGACAGGCTCGCTGCCTCCGCGAAAGGGAAGGAAGAAAGCAGCCGCGCGGCGCTGTCATCCTGAGCGAGCGCGCGGAACGCGCGCGAAGCGAAGGATCTCCTGCTAACCGAGATACTCTTCTCTGTACATCTTGACCAGTTCGAAGAAGTAGCTCAGCGCCAGAGGGCCGATCAGCAGCCCCAGGATCCCGAAGAACGGCACGCCGGCGAGGGCACCGACCAGCGTGACGAGCGGGTGAATGTTCGCCCAGCGGCGGAACACCATCGGTCGCAGGATGTAGTCGACGTTCCCCACGAATGCGCCGACCAACGCGATGAGGGCGGCGGCGCCGGGGCGGCTGGCGACGAGCAGGGCGATCGCCGCCGGTACCCAGACGAGTCCGCTGCCGACGATCGGCAGGATGCCGAACACCATCGTGACGACGCCCCAGAAGAGCGCGTTGGGCAGGCCGACGATCCAGAACGCGAGTCCGAGGATGGCGCCCTGGGCCGCGGCGGTGAGACCCGTGCCGATGATGGTCGAGGTGGTCACGTCCCGGAACCGCTGGCGCAGCTTCTCCGTGTTCCTGGCGGAGAAGGGGATGTAGGGGCGGACGGCCTCCCACGTCTCACCCGGCTGCAGCAGCAGATAGAACAGCCCGAACAGCGAGATCGTGAGATTCAGAGCGAGGCGGGTCGCGGTGCCGATCAACCCGAACGCGGACGAGCCAAGCCAGCCGACGATCTTGGCGCCCAGCTCGGCGATTCGCGGACCGATGTCGATCCCGCCGAGCTCGAGTTGGGCGATCCGGCCGAGGATCGGATTCCTCACGACGCTTCCGGTGATCTGCTGGGCCTGATTGACGATGAGCCCGGCGAAGGACACGCCGGGCACCACGATGAGAAACAGCGCGAGCACGACCACGAGGCTCGCGGCGATCTTGGGGCGGACCCGCAGGGACAGCCACACATGCACGGGAGCGAACACGGCGTAGAGCACCGGGATGCCGATGAGCCCGGTGGCGTAGGGGGCGAGCGCGATGACCAGCCCGATGCCGAGCAACAGCACGAGCAGCGCGGCACGCTGGTGGTTCGTGTCGATCAGTGGCATGCGCTAGTGTAGGGGGGTCGGGGCGCAGGCGCCAGCCCAGCGGCGGGCGGCGCAGCGTCGTCAGAGCCGGGCCGGAGGCGTGAGCGGGGGAGCGGCGAGCGGCGCTTCCGGCTCGGGCGTGAAGTCCTCGCCGGGGTTCACGAACAGGTCCTGCTCGAACCGGTACTGCTTGTCGTACAGCTGGCGGTACCGGCCATGTCTCGCGAGCAGCTCGGCGTGGGTGCCGCGCTCCACGATCTCACCGCGCTCCATCACGAGGATCTGGTCCGCGCTGCGAATGGTCGACAGGCGATGGGCGATGACGAACGTCGTCCGCCCGCGCCGCAGCGTGCGCAGCCCGTCCTGGATGGCCGCCTCGCTCTCCGAGTCGAGGCTGGACGTGGCTTCGTCGAGGATCAGGATCCGCGGATCCGCGAGGATCGCCCGCGCGATGGAGACCCGCTGGCGCTCGCCGCCGGAGAGCTTCACGCCCCGCTCACCCACGACGGTGTCGTAGCCGCGCTCGAAGCGACGCACGAACTCGTCGCAGTGAGCGATGCGTGCCGCCTCCTCGATTTCTTCCCGGGTCGCGTGTGGCCGGGCGAACGCGATGTTCTCCGCGATCGTGCCGTCGAACAGGAAGTTGTCCTGCAGCACGACGCCGAGCTGCCGGCGGTAGTCGGCGAGCCGCAGCGTGGCGAGATCGCGACCGTCCACGACGATGCGCCCGGATTTCGGGCGGTTGAAGGTGAGCACGAGGTTGATCAGCGTGCTCTTCCCCGCCCCGGAAGAGCCGACCAGCGCCGTCGTCGAGCCCGCCGCCGCGCGGAACGAGATGTGCTTCAGCACTTCCGCCCTGGGCACGTACTCGAAGCTCACGTTCTCGAAGGCGATGTCCCCGGCCACCTCGACGAGCGGCGCCCGCGCCCCGTCCTCCGCGTCCTCGGTGACGAGCCGGCGGATCTCGCGGATCCGGTCGAGCCCTGCGAACGCCTCGGTGATTTGCGTGCCGATCGAGGCGATGTTGATGAGCGGCAATGCCACGAGACCGATGAAAACGCCGTACATGAAGAAATCGCCTAGCGTCATCGCACCGGAGAGGATGGCGTGCCCGCCCTCGAGGATCATCAGGATCCCGATCGCCCCGATGATGATGGTGGCGAAGGCGCCGACGCCCGAGATCCCCGTCATGGTCGTGGCGATGTTGCGGAACAGCGTGTTGGCCCCGCGGGTGAACACGAGTCGTTCGCTGCGCTCCGCGCGGTACGCCTTGACGATCCTGATGCCGCCGAGCGTCTCGCCCAGCCGCCCCGTCACGTCCGCATTGAGCTTGCCGCGATCCCGGAACAGCGGCCGCAGCTTCGCGAACGCGTACGCCATCCCGCCGCCGAAGCAGCCGAGGATCAGGATGGAGATCAGGGTGAGCCGCCAGTTCAGGTAGAACAGCACCCCCAGCGCGATCGCGGCGGTGATGAGCCCGCCGACGAGCTGCACCAGCCCCGTGCCCACCAGGTTCCGGATACCCTCGGCGTCGGTCATGATGCGGGAGATCAGGATCCCGCTCTTGGTCGAGTCGAAGTAGCTGATCGGCAGCCGCAGGACGTAGGCCTGCACGGTGCGGCGCATGTCGGTGATGGCGCGCTGCGCCGCCACGCCGAGAATCTGCGACAGGCCGAAGCCGGTGATGGCCTGCACCAGGGTGGCGCCGCCGGCCGCGAGGGCGAGCGGCAGCAGCAGCTCGGGGTGGTGCTGGTTGATCACCCGATCGATCACCCACTTCGAGGACGAGGGCAGGACCAGGCCGGCCAGGCGGTTGACGAGCATCAGCGCGAGTCCCACCGCCAGGCGGCCGCGGTGCGCGTAGATGAGCGCCCGCGCCTCCTGCCAGGCACCGGGCGTGATGGTCTTCTTGTGTGGGCGCGTCGCTTGGTCGGCCATGGGAGTAGCCGCAATCTACAGCATCAGGGGCGCGAGCAGGTGGGGGTGGGGGTGCTTCAGTTGATCCCGAATGCCGTGCTCGTGGCCCCCGTCAGGCCGGCAGCAGCGGCCGAAAGCGTATAGCCGTTCCCCACCCTGTCGACGCTGAGGGTCGAGAAGATGGCGACTCCATCGACCGCTGCGACCGTGGTCGCGCCGGAGAGCGTCGCCCCGGCCGTGCCCGTCCCAGCGGTCAGCGCGACCGTGACCGCGCCCGTAAACCGTGTCGCCCTGTTGCCTAAGGCATCGAGCGCCGTGACCCGCACGGACGGCCTCATGGTCCCCGCCGCGGTCGTCGTACTCGGCTGTACGGTGAAGAGCAGCCGGTCTGCCGGCCCGGCGATAATGGCGAACGCCGTGCTCGTCGCCAAGGCCAGGCCGCTCGCAGTCGCCTGCAGGTCGTAGCCGACGCCGGTCCGGTCGATGCTGAGATCGTTGAAGGTCGCCACACCGGCGAGCGCCGTCACGGTCGTCGTGCCCGAGAGCGTGCCACCCCCCGGATTTGTCCCGATGGCGAGCGTCACCGTGTCGCTGAACGACTGCACGGGGTTCCTCAACGCATCCCGCACGATCACCTGGACCTCGGGCCCGATCGTCGCGCCCGCCTCCGTCGAGTCAGGCTGCAGAACGAAGTCGAGCTGAATCGGCGGGCCGGTGTTGATCGTGAACGAAGAGCTCTTCGCCCCTGCGAGACCGGTGGCCGTGGCCGATAGCTTGTAGCCGCTGCCGCTGCGGTCGATGCTGAGCGTGGAGAAGGTCGCGACGCCCGCGACCGCGGCCGCTGTCGTCGTCCCCGAGAGCGTGGCCCCGCCGGTCCCAGTCCCGGCTGTGATCGTCAGCGTCACGCTGCCCGTGAAACTCGTCGCCGTCCGGCCCGAGGCGTCCCGCGCCGTGACCTGCACCGCCGGGCTGATGGTCGCCCCCGCGGTCGTACTGGTGGGCTGTGCCGTGAAGATCAGCTGGGTCGCGCGCGTTGCCGTGACGTCGAAGGGCGCGCTCGTGGCTCCGCTCGGGCCGGCGGCCGCCGCCACGAGCGTGTAGCCGCTGCCGGCCCTGTCCACGCTCAGGGTGGGGAACGACGCGACGCCGGCGACGGCCGCCACCGTCTGCGTGCCAGAGAGCGTGCCGACCCCGGGGTTTTGGCCGATGGCCACGGTCACGCTCGCCGTAAAGCCGTCCGCCGTGTTCCCCAATGCATCGCGCGCCGTCACCTCGACCGGGGGTGTGATCGTCGCACCCGCCGTCACCGTGCTGGGTTGCACGCTGAAGGCCAGCCGGCTCGCCGGACCGGCAATCACCTTGAAGAACGCGCTTGAGACCCCCGGCAAGCCCGGACTCGCAGCCGATAGCTTGTACAGGCCCCCGCTTTTGTCGATGCTCAGGTTGGAAAAGATCGCGACTCCGGCGACCGCGGCCATCGTCGTCGTGCCGGAGAGCGTGGCGCCACTCGTGCCCGTTCCAGGCTCGATCGTCAGCGTCACCGTCCCGGTGAAGCTCGCCGCCGTTTGGCCAGAAGCATCGCGTGCCGTCACCTCGAGCGCGGGCGTGAACACAACCCCGGCCGTCGCCCGGTGCGCCGTGTCGGTGGGCTGTACGGTGAAGACGAGCTGGGTGGCCGTTGAGGGGATGATGTCGAAGGCGGCGCTCGTGGTCCCCGTCAGGCCCGGTGCCGTCGCCGCGAGCGTGTAGCCGCTCCCCACGTTGTCGATGTTGAGTGAAGGGAACGTGGCCACGCCCGCGATCGCGGCGAACGTCCGCGTACCGGACAAGGTGCCACCCGCGGGATTGAACGCGAGCGTCACGGTCACGTTGCCGGCAAAGCCGGTCGCCGTGTTGCCCAGGGAATCGAACGCCGTCACCCGCACGGCTGGCTTGATGGTCGCCCCCGTGGTGGTGGTGCTGGGCTGCACCGTGGCCGCGAGCTGGGTCGCGGTTCCCGGCGCGATGGTAAAGCCCGCACTCGTGCTGCTGGCGAGATCCGGAGTCGTGGCCGCGAGCGTATACCCGTCCCCCGCTTTGTCGATGCTGAGGGTGGAAAAGGTGGCCACCCCGGCGACCGCGGCGATGGTGCGAGTTCCCGAGAGCGTCCCGCCCGCCGGGTTCGTCCCGATCGCGACCGTCACGTTACCGGTGAAGCCCGGCACGAGATTGTCCATCGCATCGAGGGCCGTGAGCTGTACCCCCGGCGCGATCGTCGTCCCCGCCGCGACCGAGCTCGGCTGCACCGTGAAGGAAAGCCGAACGGGTAGGCCGGCCGTGATGGCAAACGCCGTGCTCGTGGCGCCCGAGAGACCGTCCGCGGTCGCCGCGAGCGTGTAGCCGCTCTCCGCCTGGTCGATACTGAGGGTGGAGAAGGTGGCCACACCGGCGACCGCGGGGACCGTCGTCGTGCCGGAGAGTGTACCGCCGTGATTCGTGCCGATCGCCATGGCCACGTTGCCGGTGAAGCTCGGCACGGTGTTGCCCTGCGCATCGCGGGCCGTCACCTGCACCGCCGGCGCAATCGTCGCACCTGCCGTCGTAGTGCCGGGCTGCACCGTGAAGGCGAGCTGCGCCGCCGCGCCGGCAGCGATCGTAAAGGCCGCGCTCGTGGAGCCGGAGACACCGGGAGCCGTGGCCGAAAGCCGGTAGCCGCTGCCGCTGCGGTTGATGCGGAGGTTAGAGAAAACGGCCACGCCCGCAACCGCGGTCGCCGTCGTCGTCCCCGAGAGCGTAGCTCCGCTGGTGCCCGTCCCGGCGGTGATCGTCAGCGTCACATTGCCTGTGAAACCCGTCGCCGTCTGGCCTGCGGCGTCCCGCGCCGTGACCTGCACCGCCGGGCTGATGGTCGCCCCCGCCGCCGTGCCGGTCGGCGGTACCGTGAAGACCAGCTGGTTCGGCCGCACGGTCGTGATATCGAAGGGAGCACTCGCAGCCTCGGTCAGGCGAGCGGCCGTAGCAGAGAGCGTGTAGCCAACCCCCGCCCGGTCGATGCTCAGGGTAGGGAAGACCGCGACGCCACCCACCGCCGCCACCGTCGTCGTGCCTGACAGGCTACCGCCTGCGGGATTGCTCCCGATCGCCACCGTCACGCTCCCCGCGAAGCCATCGGCCCTGTTGCCCAGGGCATCGCGGGCGGTCACCTCGAGCTGAGGCGTGATGGCCGTCCCCGCCGTCGCCGGGCTGGGCTGCACGGTGAAGGCAAGCTGGATCGCCGATCCGGGGATGATGCCGAAGGGCGCGCTCGTCTCCGTCAGCCCCGCGGCCGTAGCCGCAAGCGTGTATCCGGTCCCGCTGTTGTTGATACTGAGCGTCGCGAAGGTGGCGACCCCGTTAATCGCCGCTACCGTCGTTGTGCCGGAGAGGACGCCGGCCCCGGGATTCGCCTCTATCGCCACGGTCACGGTGCCCGTGAAGCCGGTGACGGTGTTGCCCGCGGCGTCCAGGGCCGCCACCTGCACCGCCGGAGCGATGGCCGCGCCGGCTACGGCGGTCGAGGGTTGCTGGCTGAAGGTGAGCCGGACCGCGGTTGCGGGGATGATGTCGAACGGCCCGCTCGCTAGCCCCGTGAAGCCGACCGCGGTGGCCGAGAGCCGGTACCCGCTCCCCGCATGGTCGATGTTGAGCGTGGAAAACGTGGCGACCCCGGCAACGGCGGCGACCGTGGTCGTGCCAGACAACGTCCCGCCGGCGGGATTGGTCGCGATCGCCACCGTCATGTTGCCCGCAAAGCCTGTCGCGGTGTTCCCTAGCGCGTCCCGGGCCGTGACCTGCACGGCCGGCCTGATCGTCGCCCCCGCTGTCGTTGTGCCGGGCGGCACCGTGAACGCGAGCTGGCTCGCGGCTCCGGGCACGATGCTGAAGGCCACGCTCGTCGTGCCGGAAAGGCTGAAAGCGGTGGCCGAGAGGGTATAGCCGGCTCCAACCCTGTCGATGCTCAGGGTAGAGAAGCTGGCCACACCCGCGACCGCGGCGATCGTTGTGGTGCCCGAGATGGTGCCGCCGACCGGGTTCGTCCCGATCGCGACCCTCACGGTGCCCGTAAAGGCCGGCACGAAGTTGCCGGCGACATCCAGCGCGGTCACCTCGACCGGCGGAGCGATGTGCGCCCCTGCCGCCGCGGCCCTGGGCTGTATCGAGAACACGAGCTGCGTCGCCGCGCCCGGCGTGATGTCGAAGGGCTCGCTCGTGGCTCCCGTGAGACCCGCGGCCGTCGCCGACAGCGTGTACCCGGTCCCGGTCTTCACGCTCCCGCTCTTGTCGATGCTGAGGTTGGGGAACGTCGCGACCCCCAAGACCGGGGCCACCGTCCTGGTCCCGAACAGAGTGGCCCCGCCGCGGCCCGTCCCGGCCGTGATCGCGACCGACACCTGGCCGGTGAAGCCGGGTACGGCGTTGCCCAACGCATCCTGCACCGTGACCTGCACGGCAGGCTGAAGGTTGGCGTCCGCCGTCGTCGTGCTGGGCTGCACCGCGAAGGCGAGCTGCCTCGCCAAGCCGGCGGTGACGGCAAAGGTCGTGCTGGTGGTGCTGGCGAGACCGGCGGTAGCGGCCGAGAGCGCGTAGCCGCTCCCCGCTCGGTCGATACTGAGGGTGGAGAAGGTGGCGACCCCGGCGACCGCGGCGACGCTCGTCGTGCCGGAGAGCGTGCCGCCCGCCGGATTCGTCTCGAGCGCCAGGGTCACGACGCCGGTGAAGG
>QHTS01000302.1 GCA_003220905.1 Gemmatimonadota bacterium
CCATCGACATGAAAATCCGCGCCTGACCGAGCTGGAACACCAGCAAGACCGACGTCATCGCCGCCACCGCCCCGAGCGCGAGGATGCCGGCGGCCCAATCGGCGTGGATGTACTGCAGCGCCACCGCCAGCGGATCGGGCACGTTCAGCTTGTCCCACGGAATGAGCCCCGTCAGGACGAGCCCGATGGCCACGTACAGCACCGTGCAGACGATCAGCGATGCGATGATGCCGCGCGGAATATCCTGCTGCGGATTCTTCGCCTCCTCGGACGCCGTGCTCACCGCGTCAAACCCGATGTACGAAAAGAAGATGATCGCGGCGCCGACGCTGATGCCCTTCAAGCCGTTCGGCGCGAAGCTGGGCGTGGTCCACAGCTCGGGCCGGATGTACTTGAGGCCCACGAACAGGAACAGCCCGATGATGCCCACCTTGATCGCGACCATGACCGTGTTCACACGGGCCGACTCTTTAGTGCCGATGACGAGCAGCCAGGTGATGAGCGCCACGATGGCCAGCGCGGGGAGATTGAAGACGATGGGGATGGGCCCCAGGTGCGGCGCGGCGGCGAGCAGGCCCGGGTCGCCCAGGGCGGTCCGCAGGTCGGTCACGAGCCAGCGCGGGAGCTCCATGCCCAGGCCCCGCAGCAGCGAGTCGAAATACCCGGCCCATCCGATGGCCACGGCGATGTTGCCGACGGCGTACTCGAGAATCAGGTCCCACCCGATGATCCAGGCGACCAGCTCGCCCAGCGTGGCGTAGGCGTACGTGTAGGCGCTTCCCGAGATGGGGATCATCGCCGCGAATTCGGAGTACGTGATCGCGGCAAACGCGCTGGTCACCCCGGCGAGGAGGATCGAAACCACGATCGCCGGGCCGGCGCCGACGTGGCCGGAATCCCCCGAGATCGCGGTTCCAATCGCGGCGAAGATCCCTGCCCCGATGACCGCGCCGATGCCGAGCGCGGTTAGCTGAAGAGGACCGAGAGAGCGCCTGAGCCCGCCACCGACCTCGCTGTCGGCGATGCATTGGTCGACGGTCTTGCGACGGAAGAGCTGCGCGCTAGACAAAGAGCGGCGCCAGCACGAGCGTGACCGTGCTCAGGAGCTTGATGAGCACATGCAGCGACGGGCCGGCGGTGTCCTTGAACGGATCACCCACCGTGTCGCCCACCACGCCGGCCTTGTGCGCCGGACTGCCCTTCCCACCGTACTCGCCGGTCTCGATGAACTTCTTGGCGTTGTCCCAGGCGCCCCCGCCGTTGTTGAGCAGCGTCGCCATGAGAATGCCCGCGATCGTGCCGACCATGAGGAACGACGCCACCGTCTCGGCGCCGACGTGGAACAGCACCTTGAAGACCAGGCCCACGGCGATCGGCATGCCCACCGCGAGCAGCCCGGGAGCCACCATCGCCTTGAGCGCCCCGACGGTCACGATGTCCACCGCGCGCCCGTAGTCGGGCCGCGACGTCCCTTTGAGGATGCCGGGATCGGCCTGGAACTGGCGGCGCACTTCCTGGATCACGCTGACGGCGGCCTTGGTCACCGCGCTGATGGCGAGCGCCGAGAACCAGAAGACGAGCATGGCGCCGAACAGCCCTCCCACGAACACCTCGGGCTTCGAGATGTCCACCGCCCTGAGCGGCGAGCCGAGCAACGCGACTTCGTCCAAGTACGCCGAGAAGAGCAGGAACGCGGCGAGCGCCGCCGACCCGATCGCGTACCCCTTGGTGAGCGCCTTGGTCGTGTTCCCCACCGCGTCGAGGCGGTCGGTCCGCTTGCGGATATTCTCCGGCTGATGGGACATCTCGATGATGCCGCCGGCATTGTCGGTGATCGGACCGAAGGTGTCCATCGCGAGGATGTACGCCGCCGTGCCCAGCATCCCCATCGTGGCCACCGCCGTCCCGAAGAGCCCCGCGTGCGCCAGCCCGCTCGAGGCGCCCAGCTTGTAGGAGGCGATGATCGCGGTCGAAATGGTGAACGTCGGGAGCGCGGTGCACTCGAGCGCCACGGCAAACCCCGCGATGATGTTCGTCGCCGGCCCGGTGACGGAGGCGGCGGCGATCGATTGGACGGGGCGGTACCGGTACTCGGTGTAGTACTGCGTGATGTAGACGAACGCGATGGACGTGGCGATCCCGATCACCCCGCACAGCGCGAAGTGCCACCACGCGGCCGGGAAGGCGGTCGGGTTGAGCAGCCAGTACGTCCCGCCCACAAAGCCGGCGGCGGCGAGCACCGCGGTCCACATGTACCCGCGGTTGAGCGCGTGCATCGGGTCCTCGTCTTCACGCGCTTTGACCACCAGCACGCCGATGATCGAGGCCACGAGTCCGAAGGCGCGTGCCACGAGCGGGAACAGCATCAGCCCCACCACCTGCGCCGGGCTGAAGACGTCCGGGTTCGCGAGCGCGAGTCCCGATCCCAGAATCATCGCGCCGATGTTCTCGGCCGCGGTGGACTCGAACAGGTCGGCGCCGCGCCCGGCGCAGTCGCCCACGTTGTCGCCCACGAGGTCCGCGATCACGGCGGGGTTGCGCGGATCGTCTTCGGGGATCCCCGCTTCCACCTTGCCCACGAGATCGGCGCCGACGTCGGCGGCCTTGGTGTAGATCCCACCGCCCAGCTGCGCGAACAGCGCGACGAACGAGGCGCCGAAGCCGTAGCCCACGATCATGAGGGGGATCTTGGTCGCCTCGAAGTGCAGAGCCTCGAGCACCGTGTAGAGCAGCCCCACGCCGAACAAGCTCATCGCGACCACGAACAGCCCGCTCACCGCCCCGCCCCGCAGCGCGATCTGGAGCGCCTTGTTGAGGCTCGAGCGCGCCGCGCTCGCCGTCCGGATGTTCGAGCGCACGGCGACGTACATGCCGACGATGCCGGCCACGCCCGAGCAGAGGGCGCCGAACATGAAGGACAGGGTGGTCGTGAGCGCGAGGGTCGCGGCGGCCGGCTCTCCGGGGTGTGGCTTGCGGAAGAACGCGTACAACATGTAGATCACGACGCCGAGCGCAATGCTCAGCGTGCCGATGGTGCGATACTGGCGCCGCAGGAAGGCTTCCGCGCCTTCCTGGATCGCGTCGGAGATCTTCCGCATCTCGGCGGTGCCGTTGTCTTGCCGGAGCACGTAGCCCCGCAGGCCCCAGGCGACGGCCAGCGGCGGGCTAGTTACCGATGCGAAGGGGGACCGTTACGACAGAGGTCACGTTCCGCCCGTCCCGGGTGTGGGCCGGGTAGAACAAATACGCCATCATGCGCTGCTGGAACTCCCGACCGTACGTCGCATCGGCAATCGGCGGGACCACGTCCACCCGCGTGACGCGGCCCTCGACCGAGACCCAGAACTTCACGCGGTACGTGCGACCGGCCACCGAGCCGGGAACCCCGGCCAGCGGCGGCAGAATGGCCGTCCGCGGCGAGGCGGGGAAAATGTAACTCGCTTCGTCGCCCGTTCCAGACCCCACGCCGACACCGGCGGCCGCCCCAGGGCCCAACCCCCGCCCTCCGGCCCCCCCGCCCGCGTTGCCACCCCCGCCACCCAGCGCGGCCGTCGGCACGACCAGGGTCGTCTGGGGCAGGTCGACCGGCGGCAGCTCGACGTGGATGCGGCGCAACGCGGACAGATCGGAAAGCGTAAGGCGCGGCGGCAGGGCCATCTCGACGGCCGCCGGGGCCCCCGCTGGGATGGCGAAGAAGTTCACCCTCACCTCCCCCGACGCCCGCGACCCGCCCTGTCCTCGTCCCAGGATCTCACGCCCACGGATGACGAGCGCGCCGACGATCACCGCATGCACGAACACCGCCAACGCCGCCCCGGGGCCGAGCCGACGCCGGCCAAGGGGCAAGCGGAGCCCGGGGAGCGGTGAGCGGTCGGGGGAGGGTGGGTTCACGGTGCCTGTGGTATACCCCGACAACGAAGGTAGGGGCGCAGCATGCCGCGCCCCTATCCTCGACTCGCGCCCTTGCAGGCGCAGTTATTTCTTGGCCTGCTCCGGAGGCGTGAAGCCGATGACCTGGACCCCCGCGCCGTGCGCGATGTCCATGGCCTGCATCACGTCGACGTACTTGCGGTTCGGCGCCGCCTTGATGAACAGCAGCTTGGCCGGGCGCGGGTCATAGATCTGGCGAAACGCCTGGTCGAGCTGGTTGAGCGCGTAGGGTTGTCCGTTGATCGCATACGACCCGTCGGCGCGCAGCTCGAGTACGATCTGGGCTTGGGGGGGCGTCTTGCTCTTGGTTTGCTGCTTCGGTGGCACCTGCACGTCGAACGCCTTGCGGGACATCGGCTGGGTGATCATGAAGATGATCAGCAGCACCAGCAGCACGTCGATCAGCGGCGTGACGTTGATCTCGGAGCTGAGCCCCTCGCCGCCGCCGGTGGACCCCATCGCCATCGGTCAGCTCCCTTCCTTCTTCTTCTTCGTGAGCGTCTGCTTCTGCTCGGTGATGGCGCCGACGACGCGCACACCCGCCTGGCGAGCGATCTCGATCGCCTGCTGCACCCGGCCGAACTCGATGTTCTGGTCGGCCTTGAGAAACAGGATCTTGTCCTGCGTCCGGGTCTCGTAGACCGCTTGGAGCCGCGCGGGCAGCTGGTCGTCCGGTATCTGGCGCGGTCCCGACCCCAGGTCGAGCCAGAACCTGCCGTCCTTGTCGATCCCGAGCTTAACCTCGTCCGACCCCTCCGGACGGTTCTCGGGGTTCTGCGAACGCGGAATCGTGGCCTGGAAGCCCGCGGCGATCAGGGGCGTGACGATCATGAAGATGATCAGCAGCACCAGCATCACGTCGATCAGCGGCGTGACGTTGATGTCGGCCTTGACGGCCGCCCGGGCGCTAGTGGCTGACAGGGCCACTGGTCTGCGACGCCTTCTGCGTCTGGAATTCCTTGGTGAAGATCGACCGGCCGAACTCCGACCCGACGCTCTTGATGAGATAGTCGATCAGCTCCTTCGAGGTGTAGGTCATCTCGACGGAGAGGAAGTCGATCTTGGTCGTGAAGTAGTTGTAGAGCCACACCGCCGGAATGGCGACGATGAGACCGAACGCGGTCGTGATCAGGGCCTCCGCGATACCGGCGGACACGGCCCCCAGCGAGCCGCCACCCCCCGACGCCGCCATGCCGGTAAACGCATTGACGATACCCATCACTGTGCCCAGCAGGCCGACGAACGGCGCCGTGGAGCCGGTCGTCGCCAGGATGCCGAGGCCGCGCTTCAGCTCAGCCGATACGATGAGGATCTCGCGCTCCACCGCGCGCTCCACCGAGTTGATGTCGGCCGCGGTGATCGTGGCGCGGTCCCGCAGCAGCGGCTTCACCTCGGAGAGCGCCTCACCGACCACGCGCGCCACGTGGCTCCTCTTCTGCTTCTCGGCGAGCTTGATCGCACCGTCGAGCTGCTCCTCCTGCAGGAAGCGGGAGAACTCGGGCGCGAACCGCCGCGTCTCCCCCTGCGACCGGAGGATCTGGTACAACTTCTGGAAGGCGCTCGTCCACGAGAAGATGGACATCGCCGCCAGGATCAGGACGATGGACTTCGCGAACAAGCCCATCGAGATGAACAGGTCGTAAAGCGAGAGGCTCATGGGGCGAACGCTCCTTTGGGGTCCCTACTGTTTGAGCCGGAAGTCGATCGGAATCTGAATCAGCACCCGTACCGCCCGGCCGTGCACCCGCGCGGGTCGGAACAGCGCTTTCAGAACGTAGCTTTTGGCCGATTGATCGAAGCCGGGGTTGGGGCTCTGCAGCACTTTGACGGACGGCGGCTCGGCCCGCCCCAGCGTGTCGATGATCGCCTGCACCAGCACGCGGCCCTGGATCTGCGCCTGCCGCAACAGCTCCGGAAACTGCAGCGTCGGCCCGGAGAGCACCGCGGGTTTCTCCTCGACGATCGCCTCCATAAACACTTCGTTGCCGGTCGGCACCATCCCGCTCGCCAGGCCACCCTCGACGCCCGTGCCCGAGTAGTCTTTCGGATCGAAATGCTCCTGGAGGTTCACCGGTGGAATGTTCGTCGGGATCACGTCCGGCGCGACGACCGTCTGGAATCCCTTGAGCGGTACGTCCAGCTGCACGGGCTGCTGCTCCGGCGGCTTCTCCTGCTTCGGCTGGTCAACGAACACCATCGCCGTGTCCACCTTGACGCTGTTGTCGGCCTCGCCGGCGCTCAACGTCGCGTACACCGCCCCCGCAATCACGACGGTGTGAATCACGAGCGACACCGCGCCCACGCCGAAGATCCGCCTGCTGTTCTTCTTGCGCTGGGACTCGATGAGATTGTCGAACACGGGTTTTTCTCCTCCAGTGCACGATCGGGTAACTGCTAATGAAATACCGCCGATAGACCTCCGCCCGCTAGTGGAGCCCCCATTACAAAACGATGACAGCCGGGTGAGGGGTCGCCTTCACCGGCTCCGCAGCGTGAGGCGCCATTGCATCACGACCCGCACCGCGCGGCCCTGGACCCGCCCAGGCGAGAACCGCGCCGGGCGGACGTGGTCGACCAGGGTCTGCCGCAGCGCCGGGCTGGGCGACGAAACCACTGCGATGGAGCCCGGCTCGACCCGCCCCGTGCTGTCCACCACGAACCGAACGAGCGCCACCCCACCCATGATGGGGCTCGCGCCCCCGCTCCGGACGGTGACCATCTCGGACTCCCCGGGAAGCGGGCGCGGCGCCTGGTCGAGCCCGCGACACTCCGGGACGCAGCTGTACAGCGTGTCGAGCGGGGGCCCCGCCGCAAGGCGGGCGAGTGCAGCCGAGGGACGCGCGGCCGTCGGCGGCGGCTGGACCGAGCGGCGCACCGCCTCGAACTCGGCGGCGAGAAGCGAGTCGATTTGCACCAGACCGGCGACCTCGAGCCGCGGATCGATCATCAGCGCGTCGCGAAACGACTCGTGCGCGAGACTGTCCCGGCCCTTGAAGAATTGGAGGACGCCCCGCCACACGAGCGCGTTCACGCGGTCGCGGCCGGTCGCGACGGTGCCCGAATCGAGCGCGAGCCCGACCAGCACAAGCCCCGAGTCCACGTTGCCGGCGCCGAGCTGCGCGCGCGCCGCCGTCACGAGGTCCGCGGCCCGGGCCTGTCCCGCCATGACCGGTGCCGCGCCGACCTCCACCGCGAGCGCGAGCCCCATCACCATCGCCGCCGCTCTCATTGAGCGACTAACCTACGCGCCGGCTCGCCGGTCAGCGAGCCGGCGTGAGCGTGAAGCCGATCGGGAGGCGCACCAACACCCGCACCGCCCGGCCGTGCGCGCGCCCCGGTCGGAACACGGCGCCCAGCACGAACGCGCGGGCGGCATCCTCGAAGCCGGCGTGCGAGCTTTGGAGCACCAGGGAGGCAGGCTCGGCCCGGCCGACGGTGTCGATCACGACCTGCACGACCACCGTCCCCACAGTCCCGGTGCGCCGCAGCACTTCCGGGTACACGAGCGCCGGGCCGGCGAGCAGCACCGGTCCGGGCATCGGGTCGAACCGGTTAACGGGCGACGCGTCCTCAGACGGTAGCGGCCACGAAATGACGATGGGCGGGCCTGCGGCGCCGGATACCCGGTGCGGTCGCAGCGTCGCCAGCACCGCGGCCGCGCACACGCCGGCGTGCACCAGCACGGCTATCGTGCTGCTCGGCACCGGCGGTCGAGCGGCGATGGGATTCCTCGATGCGATGAGTCGGTCGAACATGGAGATCCCTCATAGAGAGCGGTCTCCATCAGCATGCCATGCGTCGCTTGCGGCGGGATGGCTCGAGCGTGACGAACTGATGGCGGCGGCGTTAGGTCTTCGTCACCGGCGGCTCGCGTGGCAGCGTGACGGTGAACGTCGTCCCCCGCCCCGGGCGGCTCACGACATCGATGCGCCCGCCGTGCGCCTCGGCGATCCACTTGCAGATGGCGAGGCCCAGCCCGGCGCCGGAGCGCTCACCGGTGCGCGTGCGTGCCGAGTCGGCGCGCCAGAAGCGATCGAAGATGTGCGGGAGATCCCCCGGCGCGATGCCGATCCCCGTGTCGGCGACGCTGAGGGTGACCCTGCCGTTCGCGGAGCCCAGCTGCATGCGCACGGTCCCGCCCGGGGGAGTGTACTTCACGGCGTTGGTCAGGAGGTTCAGGATCAGCTGGCGGATGCGTGTCGCGTCGACCGCGACGACGATGGGCTCGGGCGGCGTCGCGACCTCCACCCGCACCCCCGACTCCTCGGCGAGCAGCTCGCCGGTCTCGCGGACCTCTTCGACGATCCCCCGCAGGTCCACGGGCTCGCGGTGCAGCGGCGCGATGCCTTCGTCGGCGCGCGCCAGCGTGAGCAGCGCGTCCACCAGCTCCGTCATGCGCTTGATCTCCTGGAGCGTCTCCTCCAGCGTCGCGAGCGTGTCCTGAGGCAGGTTGGGGGTCGTGATCGCGCGCTCCACGCCGGCGCGGAGCACGGTAAGCGGCGTCTTCAGCTCGTGGCTCGCGTCGGCCGTGAAGCGCCGCAGAGCGGCAAAGCTGCGCTCCAGCCGGGTCATCATCTGGTTCAGCGTTTCGGCGAGCCGACCGAGCTCGTCTTTCATGAGCGGCTCGGCGAGGCGACGGTGCAGGCTCCGTCCGTCGGTGATCTCGCGGACCTCGGTGATGATCCGATCCACGGCGGCGAGCGCGCGCCGCGAAATCCACGATCCCATCAGCAGGGCGAGGGCGAGCCCGAGCGGCAGCACCAGGGCGAAGGTGGAAAGCAGCTCGTCGGGCCCGAGCTCGGCCGTACGGACGTCCGCCCCGGCGAGAATCGCCCCGAACTCCGGGCCGGCCCCGGTGACGTAGTGGACCACATAGTGGATCTTCGGGCCGTTGGGCTCGAGTCGGACCGTGCCGCTGGACCGCCCGGAGAGTGGGGCGCTCGCCAGGCTCCGCAGCTGCTCCACCTGCTGGAACGTCAGGGCCCGCGCGTCCGACGAAGCGAACAGCAGACTGCCGTCGCGCGCCGTGATCACGAGGAAGTCGGGGACCGCTTCGAGCAACGCGGCCAGATCGGGAATGAGCACCGGGCGCTGCGCCGTGTCGGCTCGCACCAGCGTCCCGCGCGCGCGGTAGCTCTCGGCGAGAATGCCCGCCGTCAGCGACGCCTCGGACTGAATCCGCTGGTCGAGATCCTGGTAGGAGGCGCTGCGGCGGTCCAGGTACAGCACCCCGGCGAAGGCGGCGAGGGTGAGGGCGAGCGCGCCCGAGTACCAGGCGGTGAGCCGCCCGCGCAGCGTCTGCAAGTCACGCCTTCACGACGTAGCCGACCCCGCGCACCGTGTGGATCAGCTTGGGGTCGCGCCCGTGGTCGAGCTTCTTGCGCAGCCGTGTGATCACGACGTCCACGATGTTCGTGCCGGGGTCGAAATGGTAGTCCCAGGCGTACTCCGTGATCAGGGTCCGCGACATGACGCGGCCCTGGTGGCGCATCAGGTATTCGAGCACGGCGTATTCTTTGGGGGTGAGCTCGATGACCTTCCCGCCTCGCCGTACCTCGCGGCTTCCGGTGTCGAGCGTCAGGTCCGCCACCTTGAGCACCGGCGGCGCGATCGCCTTGGGGCGCCGCCCGAGCGCCTCCACCCGGGCGAGCAGCTCCTCCAGGGAGAACGGCTTCGTGACGTAGTCGTCGGCGCCCATCTTGAGCGCCTGCACCTTGAAGTCCACGGCGTCCTGCGCCGTGAGCACCAGCACCGGCATTCCCTCGCCGCGATCGCGCAGCGTGCGCAGCACCTCGAGACCCGACAATGCGGGAAGGCGCAGGTCGAGCACGAGCATGTCGTAGTGACCGCCGGTCGAGAGGCGCAACCCTTCGGCGCCGTCCCCGACCAGGTCCGCGTGGAAGCCGGCCTCGGTCAGGCCGCGCTTCACGTACTGTCCGACGGTCTTGTCGTCTTCGACGACGAGGATTTTCATCCCGTGGGGAGGTACACCCGGAAGTTCGATCCCACGCCGACCTGCGACTCGACGTCGATCCGCCCCCGGTGCTCGGCGATGATGCCGTAACAGATGGAGAGACCGAGACCGGTGCCGCGCCCCTGGGGCTTCGTCGTGAAGAACGGCTCGAAGATCTTGGGCAGGTCCTCGCGCTTGATCCCGGTGCCCGTATCGATGAACTCGAGCATGATCTCATCCGTCCGATCGGGGTTGATGCGGCTGCGGACCGTCAGGGTGCCGCGCGAGTCCATGGCGTCCATGGCGTTGAGCATCAGCGCCATGAAGCTCTGGATCAGGCGTTCGTGGTCCCCGAGCACCGACGGCAGCCCCGACGCCAGCTCACGCGCCACGGTCAGCCGCTTGAAGCGCGCGTGGTGCTTGAGAAGAAACAGCGTGCGCTCCACCACGCCGTTCACGTCCGTCGGCTTCTTGTCCCCGCCCTTCGGCCGCGAAAAGTCGAGCAGGCTCTCCACGATCCGGCGGCAGCGCTGTACCTCGGTGTCGATGATCTTCAGGTACTCGTCGTAGCCGTGGCGATCGCCGGGGGACAGGTCCTCGGTGCGGAGCGCCAGCGCCTCGCAGCAGGCCAGGATCGTCGCGAGCGGGTTGTTGATCTCGTGCATCACGCCGGCCGCGAGCTGCCCCACGGCGGCGAGCTTCTCGGTTTCGGTGAGGCGCTGCTGCGCCTGGCGCCACTCGGTGATGTCTTCGCCGATGGTGATGACGTGCGAAATGTCGCGCCCGTCCTGCCGCATCGGGATCTTCGTGATGCGGTAGTGCCGCGCTTCGCCGCTGGCCTGCGACTCCATCTCCACCTGCTGCAGCTCGCCGGTGTCGAACACCCGATCGAACTCACGTTTCAGGAGATCGCGCGGCTGGCGGTCGAGCACGTCGAAGATCTCGCGACCCACGGCGTCCTCGCGCGACACGCCCTGCGTCCCGGTCTCGCGCTTGCGGTTCCAGGCCCGGATGCGGTAGCCGCGGTCGATCACGTACAGCCCGACCGGGAGGGAGTCGATGATCTGCGCCGCGAAGCTGCGCTGCGCTTCCATCTCGTGCGTGCGCAACGCGACCTCGGAGGCGAGGTCCTGCGACAGCTCGGTGGCGGCGATCATGGGAGCGAGGATGCGGGCCGCGACGACCACGACGTCGTGAGCGATCCCTTCGTAGCGCCCGGTAGGAATGACGACCTCGAGCACGCCGAGCGGCTCGTCCTCGTGGACCAGCGGCAGCCGCACAATCGAGCCCCCGGGCACGCCCTCCCGCTGCGGGCCGCGCCGCATCCACTCGGCCACGGGCGGGGTATAGCCCGGCTGCTCCGCTTCGTCACCGGGCGTGGTGACCGGCGTGAAGCGGGTGCCGTCAGGTGTGCGGAGCCAGAGGCGGCAGCGGCGGAGGTTGAGGCCGCGCCGCAGGGCGCTCACCACCCCCTGCAGGGCCTCCCCAGACGCGAGGCCCGCCTGCAGCACCGACGCCACTTCGGCAATGACCCGGATACCGGGATGCTCGGTATCGAGGGAGGGGACCACCATCGGTGGCAAAGCTAGGGATGGCGCTCCCGTCGCGCCAGCGGCGCCTCGTACCGAACCCCGAGGAACGTCCGGACCTCCGTGACGGTACCCAGGAACACCGTGGGACCGATCAGCAGCCCGAGGCGGGGGCCGTTGGGATCCCCGAACCGCAGCCCGGGGAGCAGCGACACGGCACCCCACGGGGAGCCCACGGGCAGCGGCGAGCGCGAACCCACGTATCCCGTTGCCTCGACCGTGACATCGACCCCGATCCGGCTGGCACTCGTGTCGGCGCCGAGCTCGGCGATGGTCCACGTCGGCGTGCGGGCGGCGAGGCTCGTGCCGAACACGAAGCCGCGCGCGCCGCCGATGATGGCACCTTCGTCGATGAACGAGCCGAGCCGCGCGGTGAGCGACAGCGCGGCGATCGGGCCCGCGTGCACGGCGCGCGCGAGCCCCACCTCCAACCCCTCCACCTGCCATCCGCTGCCGACCGTGTAGGCGAGCCCCACGGTGAGCGCGCCGCCCTGCCCCGTGAGCGGCGTGGACAAACCCACCAGGGCCGTCAACATTGTGACTATGGACCGACGCATGTTTGTGCTCCTGACAGGCGCCACTTCGGGGGCGCTCATCCGTCCGCCCGTCCGGCTGTCCCACAGTCCGACCGGGGCAGACCGGCGGTCGGGCGGACCGGCGGTCGGGCGGCTCCGATTCGAGCTCGACGACCACCATCGCTGGTCGCTGTGGTACTATGGCGACGGCTCGCCCGTTCCGCTCGTCCGCGGCGCGGAGATCGTGGTGTGGGTGGGGGACCAGCCGCTCACCCTCGCGGAGCTGGAAGATAGCACGGTCGGAAACCGCCGCCCTCCCGGCGGCGACGCCGTCGTCGTACGCGGGCGGGTCGCGGGGGTGTGGGTCGAGGCGGAGCTCCTCACCGCGGGAGGCGCCAGCACTCCCCAGGCGTCCGTCACGGTCACCGTCTTTCCGGACCGCTATCTGCCCACGGTACGGGGCGTTCGCTTCTTCCAACTCCCCCATGCGGAGACGCTCGCGGGGGACGGACCGCTCGTGGCGCTCGTGAACGGAGCTCACTCGGCCGACCCGTGCCGTGTGGTGACGGTGGGGGCACCGGAGGCGGAAGGACTCGCGAGCCATGCCGCAACGGGGCTCACCCGCGGGAGCCGCGGGCTCGCGATCGCGTTCGACGGGGGCGAGCCCGGGGAGGCCCGTCTGCGCCTGTCGCGAGACGGGCTCGAGGCGGTGAGCGACTGGCTCCCGGCGCGGCCACTCCGCCCCGAAGGCGACGCCTCGCGCATGCGCCTGTGCTTCCATCCGGAGGGCGACGGCCTGGAGGCTCTGCGCGCCCTGTTCGTGCCCTCCTCGCCCGTCGATCAGGAGCGCCTCGCACAGGCCGTAGCGCCCGCGGGGTGGGGCACGCGGGCCGAGTGGCCCGGCACCGTCGCCGAAGCGGACGTGATCGCCAATCTGGACTTCAGCGCCGCGAATTTCGACCGGCGGTTCTTTCGGCACATCGAGCTCGATGACGGCTACCAGCGAGCGATGGGAGCGTGGGATGCGAACGACCGGTTCCCGCACGGCCACGCCTGGCTCACCGACCAGATCCACGCTCGAGGCTTCAAGGCAGGCCTGTGGGTGGCGCCTTTCGGCGTGGCCGAGGCCTCCGGCGTCCCCACCGCGCAACCCGACTGGCTGCTGCGCGATGCGAGCGGACCGGTCGTCTGTGAGACGCGTGAGGCCTGGGGTGGCAAGATCTACGCGCTCGACGGCGCGCACCCCAAGGCGCAGCAGTGGCTGTTCGATCTGGCCCGCCGCGTCGTGCGCGAATGGGGCTACGACTACTTGCGAGTCGACCGGTTGCGCTGGGCGACGGTCGGCACGGCGCACTACGGCGGCTTGACCCACGCGGAAGCGTACCGCGGCGGGCTGGGCGCGATCCGCGACGGCCTCGGCACCGAGGCGTTCCTGCTCGCGAGCGGGGCGCCGCTGCAGCACGCCGTAGGGCTCGTAAACGGCATGCGGATCGGACCGGACGTCGACGCCAGCTGGTCAGGCGTCCAACCGCCGGCGCGTGCCGCGGGCCTGCGGAGCTTCTACCACCGCTCGACCTGGCTGAACGATCCCGACTGCCTCGTGGTGCGCCCTCCGCTCTCGCGGCCGGCCGCCGAGCTGTGGGCGTCCGTCGTCGCGGTCACGGGGGGACTCACCCTCTTTGGCGACAACCTGCCGAAGCTTCCACCCGACCGCCTCCCGCTGCTGCAGCGCACACTCCCGGTCGCACCCGTGACGGGCCGCGCAATCGAGACCGGTGTCGCCGAGCGCGACACGGCGCCTGCGATCGTGGCCGGCGATGACGTCTACCCGATCAGCGGGCCGTGGCGCTTCCGCACGGGCGACGATCCCAGCTACGGTTCCCGGGGATTCGATGAGGAAGCGTGGGAGACGATCCCCGTGCCGCAGCGCTGGGACGAAGCCGGCGGTGGGCATCCGCAGTACGCCGGGTTTGCTTGGTATAGGACGAGGCTCCGGCTCCCGAATCTAGGCGCCGGAAAGACCGAACGGCGGAACGTCTACGTCGAGCTTGGCAAGATCGCGGACGCGGATGAGACGTTCGTGAACGGCGTGAAAGTCGGCCAAACGGGCGAGCTGTCCTCGGGGGTGCGGGGTGAGGCGCAAGCCTACCGCCGGTATCGCGTGCCACCCGAGACCCTGAACTGGGGGGGAGAGAACGTACTCGCCGTGCGCGTGCTCGGGAGCGGCGGCATTTGGAGCGTACGCCGCACCCGCCCGCCGCGTGTCTGGGTGGCCGAGGGTGCACCTCGGTGGTGGACGGTCGTGGTCGTGAACTGGGAGGACGAGCCCCTGGACCTGTCCCTCCCGCTCGCCGCGCTCGGCATCAAGGGAGCGAGGTTCGACGCCTACGACGTGTGGCGCGACGCAGCCGTCACCGACCTGAAGGACGGCCTGACGGTTACCCTCGAACCGCGCAGCGCACGCACCATCGCAATTCGCCCCGCAGGCGCCCGGCCGCAGGTGATCGGCACAACGCGCCACGTCGTGCAGGGAGCCGTGGACGTCGCCGACGAGACTTGGGACCCGACCACTCGCACGCTCAAGGTGAAATCCACGAACCTCGATGGCCGGGCCTACGCGGTCACGATTGCGGTCCCCAAGGGGCTGCGGCCGGGCCCGTGCAAGGCTGACGTCCCCTGCACCATTCGTAGGCTGCCGTCAGGGCATGCGGTGCTGGAGTGGCCGGCGGGTGGAGATGGCCGGGATATCGGATGGGAGTTGAGTTTTAAGGCGACACCTGCAACGAGGAAAGGCAAAGACTAGACGACTGTTTGCTCAAAGCCGCGAATGAAGTACCTGTGCGCCACGAAATAGAGGAGCATCAGCGGTATCACGGCCGCCACCGCGGTCGCCATCTGGTACGACCAGCTCAGGTCGTACATGCCCCGCAGGTTCGCGATGCCGACCTCGAGCGGTTGCATCCCGCTCGAGCGAGTGGCTACGAGCGGCCACACAAAGCTCCTCCACTGATCGGCGAAGGCGAGCACGGCGAGCGTGGCGAGCGCGGGCCGCGACGATGGCATGATCACCCGCCAGAAGATCGT
>QHTS01000301.1 GCA_003220905.1 Gemmatimonadota bacterium
GGAGCGCGCTCGCTCAAGGCGCTGGAGATCCTCAAGGCCGCGGGCTTCTCGAAAGTGCGGAGTCTACGAGGCGGGATCGACGCGTGGGCGGTGAACGTGGATCCGAGTCTGCCGAGATATTGACAGGGAGCTGGGAGCAGGGAGCAGGGAGCAGGGAGCAGGGAGCAGGGAGCAGGGAGCGGTGCGTTCCGGTGTTGTGCGGGGAACCGTTGCGTCGGGTCAGGTCTGCTCCCAGCTCCCGGCTCCCAGCTCGCGTTTTTCGCATGCCGAAGGGGGGACTCGAACCCCCACGGGCTTGCGCCCACTGGCTCCTGAAGCCAGCGCGTCTACCAGTTCCACCACTTCGGCCCGTTCGCGGAACGGCGAATATAGACGGCGGTATAACCTCAAGTCAACTCTTGGCTTGACCGCTTCCACCCCAATTTCTATCTTGCGCTGGCTCGGTGGACAAAGTCTCCATCGCCCGCAACCCGCGGGCGCGACATGACTACCATCTCCTGGAGACGTGGGAGGCCGGCCTCGTGCTCACGGGAACGGAAGTCAAATCGCTGCGCGCGGGGAAAGCGAGTCTGGGCGAGGCCTACGCGCACGTGCGCAACGGCGAAGTGTGGCTCGAGGGGCTCTCCATCTCCGCGTATCTGGCGGGGAGCTACAACAACCCGCCGCCCGCGCGCTCCCGCAAGCTGCTGCTTCACACGCAGGAGATCCGCAAGCTCATCGGCGGCACGAGCCGCAAAGGACTCACCATCGTGCCGCTCGAGCTGTACTTCAAGGACGGCATCGCCAAAGTGGCGATAGCGCTCGCCAAAGCGAAAAAGCAGCACGATAAGCGTGAAGAGCTGAAGCGACGCGTGGCGGAGCGGGAGCTCGCGCGGGGCGTCAAGGGGAAACGGGCGTGAGCGCCCTGCTGTGGCTCGTGCTCGTGACCGCCTCGTCCCCCCCCCCGCCGCAGGTGGTGCTGATCGCGACGCCGCGGGGAGAAACGGCTGTGCCGGTGACCACGGAGCGCGGCACTGCCGCCGTGGCGGCACCCCGGCTCGGACCGGCGCTCGGACTGACGCTGGCGCTCGATGGATCCCGAGTGACGGTGGGGCTTTCCGGTGTCGTGTTCGTGTTCCAGCTGGGTGCGCCGTTCGTGCGCGCCGGCGGCGTGGTGTACGGGCTCGTGGGCGAGCCGTACCTGGCGCGCGACACCGTGTTCCTGCCGCTCAACTGGCTCGCCGACTGCGTACCGCGGGCGTTGGGCGGCCGCTACCGCTGGGAGCCGGCCTCGGGTGGAGGCGTGGGACGGTTGGTGGAGCTCCCGGTCGCGAGCGCAGTGGCGGCCGCACCGCCCGTCGTTCCATCGGGACCGCTCCCCCCGCCCCCGTCCGCCCCCGGCCTCACCCCCGGCCCCGCCCCCGCCCCCGCTCCCCCACCCAACCCGATCACCGGGCTGCGCCAGCGCCACGCCGTCGTGATCGATCCCGGCCACGGCGGGGCCGACCCCGGGAACCCCGGTCGCTATTTCCCGAGTCACCTCGTGGAGAAGGACATCACACTGGCAATCGGACGGCTGCTACGGGCGGAGCTGGTGCGTCGAGCCATCGCCGCGTCGCTCACGCGATCGACCGACACGCTCATCGATCTGACGGATCGCGGGGCGCTCTGCAGGGCCGCGTGCGATCTGTTCGTGAGCATCCACGTGAACGCGATGCCCGAGGGACGACGCGCCGACCAGGTGAGCGGGGTGGAGACCTACTTCCTCTCGGACGCGAAGACCGAAGACCAGCAGCGGGTGGCGCAGATGGAAAACGAAGCGATCCGTTTCGAAACCGGCACGTCGAGCGCCGCGACGGGTCCGCTGGGGTTCATCCTGCGAGACCTGCAGCTGAACGAATACCTGCGGGAATCGGCGCAGCTCGCTCAGCTGGTCCAGGACTCCGCGGCCCGGATCCACCCCGGTGGCGATCGAGGCGTCCAGCAGGCAGCCTTCATGGTGCTGACCACCGCGCGGCGACCCGCCATCCTCGTCGAGACCGGGTTCGCCACGAATCGCACCGACGGCGCGT
This sequence comes from Gemmatimonadota bacterium, assembly GCA_003220905.1. GTDB lineage: Bacteria > Gemmatimonadota > Gemmatimonadetes > Gemmatimonadales > GWC2-71-9 > AG41. Next base: position 2,052 of record QHTS01000301.1, read on the forward strand.
TCCTCGCCTCGAGCCTCGGCCAGCACAAGATCGCGAGCGCGATCGCCGACGGCATCGTCGCCTACCTGCTCGAGCTCGAGCGCAAGCTCGCGATCGCCGCGCCGGCGAGGGGCCGGTGACGCCGATACGGCTGTTCGGCGCCTCCTTCCAAAACCCCGTCCTCCTCGCTTCCGGCACCGCCGGCTTCGGGCGCGAGGTGTCCGGTGTCATCGACCTCGACGCCCTGGGTGGGATCGTCACCAAAGCGGTCACCCCGGAGCCGCGACGCGGCGCTCGCGCGCCGCGGGTCGCCGAGTTCGCGGGCGGGATGCTGAACGCGGTGGGACTCGCGAACCCGGGGCTCGACGCCGTGCGGGAGCACGAGCTCCCCTGGCTCGCGGGCGAGGCGCGACGTGCGCGTGTGCTGGTGAACGTCGCCGGCGCGACCCTCGAAGACTACGCGCGGGTCATCGCAGGGCTCACCGATCTCGCCGTGATCACCGCGTTCGAGATCAATGCGTCGTGCCCCAACACCAGCGCCGGCGGGCTCGAGTTCGGCGCGACACCCGAGGGCCTGCGCGAGCTGGTGCGCCGCTGTCGCGCGGTCTCCACCCGCCCCATCGCGGTGAAGCTGTCCCCCGTGCTCCCTGACATCGCGGGAATGGCGCGGGTGGCAGCACAGGAAGGGGCGGACGCGGTCACGCTGGTGAACACGATTCCCGGCATGCTCGACGGGCGCCTCGGGAACGGGGCGGGTGGAGTCAGCGGTCCGGCGCTGCTCGCGATCGGCGTGCTGGCCACACGCAAGGTCCGCTCGGCGGTCGCCATCCCGGTGATCGGGGTAGGGGGGATCCGCACCGCGCGCGACGCGCGCGAGTATCTCGCCGCGGGGGCGTCGCTCGTCGCCATCGGCACAGCGGCGCTCGCCGATCCGCGCATCCCGGAGCGCGTGGCACGGGACCTCGGCCGTGGCTGAGCTCATCGTCGCGTTCGACCTGCCGAGTGGGCGCGAGGCGCTGGACCTCGCGGCGCGACTTCCCGGGCTGCGCTGGGTCAAGATCGGCCCCATCCTGCACGTGCGCGAAGGACCGGCGCTGGTACGCGAGTTCACCGCCCGCGGCCTGCGCGTGTTCCTCGATCTCAAGTGGCACGACATTCCGAGCGTCGTGGCGGGGGCTGTCGAGGCGGCGCGGGCTCAGGGAGTCGCCATGGCCACGGTCCATGCGCTGGGCGGACCGGCGGTGCTCGCCGCCGCCGCGCAGGCTGCCGGAGAGGTGGCGCTAGTCGGCGTCACGGTTCTCACCTCCCACGAAGCCGGCGACTTCGAACGCGTGGTGGGACGGGGGGTGCCCGACCTGGGGTTCGAGGCCGAACGCCTCGGGCGGTTGGCGGTGGCGGCGGGGCTCCGCGGAGTGGTGGCGTCGGGCCACGAGCTGACACTCCTGCGCGAAACGCTCGGGCCCGACCCGTGGATCGTGGTGCCCGGCGTGCGAGCGCCCGGCGACGCGGCGGACGATCAGGTCCGCACCATCGCCGCTCCGGACGCGGTGGGGCGCGGCGCGACGCACCTGGTGGTGGGGCGTCCCATCACGCGGGCCGCCGACCCGCGTGGGGTGTACCAGCGGTTGATGGAGAGCCTCTGATGCGGTGGCAGCTAGCGGTGGCGCTCGTCGTCAGCCCGTTCGTAACGGGCAGGGGGCTGGCCCAAGGCTCGCTTGCGGAGGCGGCCGAGCGGGTGCGCCAGGCCTGGCTCGCGCACAACGTGCAAGCGGTTGTGGGGCAAAGCGCTAGTGTGGTGCTCCAGATCCCCGGAGCGGACCCCTCTGCCCCCGTGGACCGCGCGCAGGCCATCGAGTTGCTGCGCCGCCACCTGCGCGCGGGCGCCGAGCGGGGCTTGCGCGTCAGCGCGGTCAGGGAAGTCGAGCCGGGACGCGGCTACGCGGAGCTGGACCGGCGCTACGTCGTCGCG
>QHTS01000303.1 GCA_003220905.1 Gemmatimonadota bacterium
TGGAATGGTCATGGTCGGGTAGATCAGGATCAGGGCGCCCAGCGAGTCCTGGAGGCCGAGCAGCGAGATGAGCCGCGAGAACGGCACGAACAGGAGCGTGGGGGGGATGAGGTACGTGAAAAAAATCCCCATACCCATCCGCTCGCCCCAGCGGCCCACCAGCCGGGCCAGGCTGTAGCCTGCCGGCACGGCCACGGCTACCGTGATCACCACGACGGCGACCACCACCACGAGCGTGTTCAAAACCCAGCGCGGGAAGTCCGTTTGCCCGAGCAGCAGCTTCACGTGCTCCAGCGTGGGCGGGTCGTTGAAGATCCAGGGGATGTGGCTCATGTCCGACGCGCCAACGTACAGGTCCCGGTTCTGCTTGAACGACGTGACGAGCATCCAGTAAAACGGGAACCCGGCAAAGACGACGAAGCCGAGCGCCGCGGCGTACAGCGCCACGCGTTTCACAGTGCCCCCCCCGCCCCCCCCACCTCGGTGCGGTGGGCCAGCCGCAGCATCCCGATGGCGACGACGATCAGGAAGGGCAGCAGGAACACGGCGATCGCGGCGCCCTGTCCCAAGTCGGCGCCCAGGATGCCGCGCTGGAACGCGAGGGTGGGGAGCACGTGCGTCGTGTTGGCCGGCCCGCCGCCCGTGAGGATGTAGACGACGCCCAGGTCGGTCGCGGTGTACACCACTCCGAACAGCACCGCCACGGCGACGACCGGCAGGAGCAGCGGCAGCTCCACGCGGAACAAGCGCCGCCAGAACCCGGCGCCGTCCACGATCGCCGCCTCCACGATCTCCTGCGGAATCGACGACAGCCCCGCGAGCACGATCACGGTGGCGAAGGGAAAGATGCGCCACGCCTGCACGATGATGATGGCCAGGAGCGCGAGCGCCGGGTCGCCCAGCCAGTACAGCCAACCGTGCAGCAGGCCCGCGGCCTTGAGCGTCCAGTTGATCACGCTGAACGTGGAATCGAAGATCCAGGTCCAGGCGATCGCGGCGAGCGACACCGGCACCGCCCAGGGCAGGAGCAGGACGAACCGGGCGACGCGCCTGCCGAGGAACGCGGTGCGGAACACCTGCGCCGCCGCGGTCGCGAGGATGACCACGAGCACCTGCGAGCCCACCGTGACGATCACGCTATTGCGGAGCGCGCGCAGGAAGATCGGGTCGCCGAGGATCGTCTGGTAGTTGGCGAGGCCGGCCCACCCGAAGCTGAGGCTCCCCGCAGTCGCGTTGCTGAACCCGAGCACGATCGCGAAGGCGAACGGGACGCCGACGAGGAGAATCACATACGCGAGCGCGGGGGCGAGCATCGCGCCGCCCAGCACGTCCTCACGGTCGGCGAGCGTCCGCCGAAAGGGGACCGTCATCCCTTACGCCTCAATCCCGTTTCGGTGTCGAAGTAGCGCAGCGCGCGCCGCGGCACGGCGAACTCGTGGGTCTCGCCTTCCGGAATGCCCAGCGTGATGGTCGCCGGCAGCTTGGCGATGATCGTCGCATCGGGCGCGCCGCTCCCGGCGATCGAGCCGTACACGTAGCGATCGGAGCCCAGGTACTCCACGCGTCGCACGGCGAAGCGAAACGTGCGCAGGTCTTCACCTGCGCCGAAGACGCTCTTCGGGAGAAAATGCTCGGGGCGAAAGCCCGTCAGGGTCCGGGGGGGCAGGGAGGGGTCGCCCGCGTCGAGCAGGTTCATGGGCGGCTGGCCGACGAAGGTCGCGACGAACGTGTCGACCGGGTCCTCGTAGACCTCTTGGGGCGTCCCGATTTGTCGCACCTTCCCGTGCTCCATGACCACGATGCGGTCGCCGAGTCCCATCGCCTCCACCTGATCGTGCGTGACGTACACCGTGGTGGTCTGGATCTGGCGCTGGAACCGCTTCAGGTCGTCCCGCGCCGTGTTGCGCAGCTTGGCATCGAGGTTGGCCAGCGGCTCGTCCAAGAGAAAGACCTTGGGATCCCGCACGAGGGCGCGGCACAAGGCGACGCGCTGGCGCTCCCCGCCGGACAGCTGGCGCGGGTAGCGATCGAGGTAGCGGGTGATGCTGAACAGCTCGGCGGCCCACCGCACCTTCTCCTCGATCTGCTTGCGCGGCGTCCGGCTCGCTTCGAGGGGGAAGGCGATGTTCTGGAACACCGTCCGGTGGGGGTAGAGGGCGTAGCTCTGGAACACCATGGCGATGCCGCGGGCCCGGGGGGGGACATCGCCGTCCACGCGCTGGTCCCCGATGTGGATCTCACCCGACGTCGGTCGCTCGAGCCCCGCGATCATGCGGAGCAGGGTCGTCTTCCCCGAGCCGGAGGAGCCGAGCAGCACCAGGAATTCACCGTCGCGGATCGACAGGTCCACCCCGTCGACCGCGTGGAGATCCCCGAAGTGTTTTCTCAGGCTTCGGATTTCGATGCCAGCCACCGTCGGGCGCTAACTCCCGGGCTTCCGCCCGTGGGCAGTCGTGTCCGGCGGTTTCGCCAGGTTGACCGGCGGGGAGTAGATGAGGTAGTACGGGCTCGGCGGCACCACCATCGGCTTTACGACTTCCGGCGGCGGGCCGGCAGGAGGCCACGCCCGCCCGCGAGCGCCACCGCCGCAGGCCAAGGGCGTAAGGACAATGCCGCTGAGAAGTGCAACCCGCATGAGCAGAGCGACGTGCATCGTTTCCCCTTGCTAGCGACCGGTGGTGGACCCTTCATCAGAAAGTGCGTCGTCCGACGGGGCTCCGCGGGCCAGCCAGTCCCGGAACGCGTCGGCGTCGTGGGCCAGGCGCCACTCCTCGAAGATCGACAGCGCCATGGCCCGCACCCCGCCCTCGCTGCCGCCGGCGGCCAGGCACTGCGCGTGCAGCCATGCCTCGAATTCGTCGGGCTCGGGGTCGGCGGCGATGGCTCGCTCCAGCAACTCCCGCTTGATCGTCAAGCCGATGGCGTCGGGCGTCGTGTCGCGCTTGCGGCGGCGCCGCCTGCCCTCCGATGCATCGAGGGCGGCGAGGAGCTCTCCGCACACGACAGCCGGACGCGCGTTCACGCCTCACCCCTGCGGAGGTCGGTGGAGGATGG
>QHTS01000304.1 GCA_003220905.1 Gemmatimonadota bacterium
CATATAGAACGTCGTGGTCTCATATAGAACGTCGTGGTCTTCCCCGCCCCGTTGGGCCCGAGCAGGCCGACGATCTCGCCCTGATCGAGCTGCACGCTCACATCGTTCACCACCGAGCGACTCTTGTAGACCTTCAGCAATCCGGTGGCGGTAAGACGGCTACCCCCACGCACCACGGGGTGCTCGCCGCTGGCCGATTCGGCCCGGGCGAGCGCGTGCACGGCGGCGTCGAGCAGCCGGTCGGCGCTGGCGGCGCGGTCGGCGGCGATCTCTCCCCAGGCCTCGACCGTGAACGCAATGGGCGCGGCGTCTCCCAGCGCGGCCGCCGGGTAGGTCACCACCTTCATCAGCGCCAGCCGGGGCAGCACCGACGTGCGCAGGCTGGTCCGAAACTCCTCGACCGACAGCCCGCCCAACTCCGGCACGTCCGCCTCGCGCGAGTGGGCCCGGAGCGTGAGGAACTCCTCGCGGTACGCGATGGCCAGCTCGCTGAACGGGGCGTGACCCCGCTCGTCCGCCACGCGGGCGAGCGCGGCGGCGGCGAGCGGCAGCGACGAATCCCGTGCCGCGATCAGATCGGCGAGGTGCCGGGAGGAGACGGGCGGTGTCATGGACGGGGCTTCTTTTTGGTCGTATCGGCCTTTGTCGTGTCCGGCGGCGCCGGCGGCCGCGGGTCGAGCTGGACGCCGTTGGCCCCTCCGGTGACGGTGCACCGGTTCACCTTGTCGCCCTTCAGGACGCAATCGATGACCTTGCCGCGGGAGTAATTGAGGGACGGGCCCGTCGAATCGTGCTCGCTCGCCAGGTACGTGAATGAGCGGGCCGACCCCCGAGCGATGAGCCGATACAGCTTGCTCCGGGGCGTCCCGGCCGAGTCGGGGACCTGCTTCCAGCGTGCCGTGAGGGAATCCCCCGCGAACCAGCTCACCTCGGGGGTCGCGGTGGAGTCCCGCTTTGGGGACTCTGTCTTCGACGTCGAGTAGGCGTGCCCAAAGGCGCGCGCTTCGTCGAGCACCTCATCCGGGAGGTCGAGGGCCAGGGAGTCGGCCTGGATGGTGTTGAGCGTGGACAGCGCGCGTGCCCGGACTGAATCCTTGGGACCCCAGGCGAACGCTTGCTGCAGCTTCTTCCGGTCGACGTGCAGGTGGATCGTGTCCGCGGTGAGGCGCCAGTCGGCTCCGGTCGCCACGCCGTCGCCCAGCGCCTTCACGAGGCGGATGTCCCGCCCCCGCCCCTGGAGCCCGAGCTCGATCCGCGTGCCGGTGAGGGTGTAGGGCCGGGCGCTCTTCCCTTCCACGCGCGGCTTGCCCACAAGCACGGCGAATCCGGCGGCCTGGTCGAGCTGCATCGAGTCGCCGCGTGCCGCGAAATCGCTCCGGTCGATGGTCACCCGCCCGCCGCCCCACATGCGGTCGTTACCTTTGAAGCGCACCCGGTCGGCCACGATGACGTAGGGTTCCCCTCCCCCGGAGTCCGCGGAGTGGTACTCGATGGTCGGGCGACCCGATGCGTACATCTCGAGCGTGTCGCGCACGCCCTTCACCGCGCGGTAGTACGTCAGGTTGGGCCCGCGCAGCACCGATCCGGTCTTGCGGTTCACCGCGACGACGTTCTTGTGCGCCTCGAGCCGCTCCTGTCGCAGGAAATAGGCGGCGGTCGTCGCGTCGAGCGTGATAGCGGTGTCCCGGATGTGCACGGGATTCCTCTGGCCGACCATGTCGAAGCGGCCGACCCCGGCGAACAGCGCGACGCTATCGGCGGAAAGCACGCTGCCCGTCCCCTGGCAACGGGCGAGGACGCCGCCCCCGGCGAAGTAGTTCTTCTCGCCCGGTCGAACCGTGGCCTCCTGGTAGTTGTGCCCGATCGAATCGATTTGAATCACGCACGGCCGCCCCCTCGTCGTGTCGGTGGCGGCAGCCGGCTGCTGGGCGAAGGTGGCGAGGAGCGCCATGGCCATCATTGGTTCGGGAGAGTGAACTTACCACCCGTCCCCTTCGGGCGAATCGCCGTCACGACCTTGAAGTCGGGATCCGAGGTGAAGCCCTCGCCCTCGATGTGGCGCGTCGGCTCGTCGAACACGAACGGGTTGTCGGAGGTCACCTGATTCCGCGCCTGGTTGTAGCGCAGCACTTCGGTCCGGAGCGTCGCGCCGTCGGTTCGTACCACCACCACGGTGCCTCGCGCTTCCATGTCACCGCTGCGCCAGTGGTACGTACCCTCCCGCGACGTGAGCGTCGACGTCTCGGCCCCCCGGGGGTCGTATAACGTGATGTGGACGTTGCGGAGCTCGGCGGTTTGCGCCGGGGAATAGAAATATGCCGTATCGGCCCGCACGTGCGCGCGCTGAATCCCGGCGTCCGTCACGTGGTGCGACATGCCGAGCAGCACCTGGTCGGCCGAATCCGGGGCGGCAATGGTCGCCGTGGGCTTGATGCCGGTTTCGCAGGCCGCCACCACCACCCCTCCCAGAGAGACGTAGCACCAAACGACGTAGCACGGAAACGTCACGCGGAGACGTGACGATTCTGCGTGACGCCTTCGCGTGACGTCGTCGCGCGACGCTCTTTTGTCTCTCATCCGGCGCCTGCCCTCATCAGATCATGCAGGTGGACCATGCCGACCAGTTTGCGCCCGCCGTCGAGCACGGGCAGGGCCATGATGCCATGCTGCTCCATGAGCCGCACCGCCGCTCCCGCGAGCGCGTCGGCCGCGGTGCTCTTCGGGGTTCGGGTCATGACCTCGCGCACCGGGATGTCGAGGAATTGGTCCGTCCGCTCCATGAGCCGCGTCAGGTCGCCCGCGGTGACGACGCCGACGAGGCTGCCGGCGGCGTCCACCACCGCCACCGTGCCGCGCTTCTCCGCGAGCAGGACCACGCACTCGCGCATCGGGCGGTCGGGCCCGAGGGTGGGCACGTCCCGGGCGAGCATCACGTCCGCGACGCGAAGCAGCAGATTCTTGCCCAGCGTTCCGCCGGGGTGCAGCGCCGCGAAGTCCCCGCGTCCGAATCCCTTCTCTTCGAGCACGGCGACCGCGAGGGCGTCTCCCAGAGCGAGCGCCGCCGTCGTGCTCGCCGTCGGCGCGAGGGTCTCTGGACAGGCCTCCTCGGTGACGCTGCCGTCCAGCACGACGTCGGCCTGACGCGCGAGCACCGAGTCAGGGTCACCCGTGAGCGCGATAATCGGCACGCCGAGCCGCTTCAGCTGGTTGACCAGCCCGAACAGCTCGTCGGAGGCGCCGCTCTTCGACAGCAGGAGCGCCACATCGTCCTGGCCCACGATGCCGAGGTCCCCGTGCAGGGAGTCCACGGGGTGGAGAAACGAGGCGGGTGTGCCGGTGGACGTGAAGGTGGCCGCGACCTTGCGCGCGATCAACCCGGACTTGCCAAGTCCCGAGACGATGAGGCGTCCCTTCGCGTCTGCAAGGAGGCGCACGGCGCGCGCGAACGCCGGGCCCAGGCGCTCCCCCACCCGGCGGATCGCCTCGGCTTCGAGGGCCAGCACGCGGCGCCCGCGCTCAGCGAGTTCGCTGGGCTCCATGCGGGACATCGCCACGCTCCAAGAAGTACTTCGTGAGCAGGCCCTGCCACTCGCCCCGGGCCTTGAGGATCAACTCGGCCACTTCGCGGACGGCGCCCTGGCCCCCGGAAACGGTCGTCACCAGCCGGGCGGCGGCCTTCACCTCGGCCACGCCGTTCGCCACCGCGATCGGGAGCCCGACGCGGGCGAGCAACGGGAGATCCGCGAGGTCGTCGCCGGCGAAGGCACATTCCTCCCAGGCGAGCCCGCGCCGCTCGAGCAGGGCCTCGAACGCGGGGAGCTTGCGCGCCGTCGGATCCTGAATCACCTCGTCCACGGCGAGCTCGCGCGCGCGCAGCGTCGTGGCGGCCGATTCCCGTCCCGAGAGCCACACGACGAGGAGCCCGGCGGTGCGGAGCATCCGGACGCCGAGGCCGTCCTGGATGTGAAAGCGCTTGAATTCGACCGGGTGATCGCCCTCCATCCCGACGTAGATGCCGTTGTCGGTCAGGACGCCGTCGACGTCAAAGCCGACGAGCTTGAGGCGGCGGGCGACGGCAGCGTCGAGCATGGTCACCTCCGGGCGCGGGCGAGGGGCGCCGCTTGACCGTCGCTCCTGACAACCACCCCGCCCTGCCCCTTGAGCGCGGTCTGCGCGGCGCCCCTCGCCCGCTGCCACACGTCCAGCGCGATGCTCACGATGCCTGGCAGCTGGTCCAGCGGGATCATGTTCGGGCCGTCGGATGGGGCGCGGTCCGGATCGGGATGCGTCTCGAGGAAGAACCCGTCGGCGCCCGCTGCGGCCGCGGCATAGAGCAGCGGGGGGATGAAATCGCGCAGGCCCCCGCTCGAGCCCTCCGGACCCTGCCCCGGCTGCTGCACGGCGTGCGTCCCGTCGTAGATGACCGGCGTTCCGCACGCGATCCGGAGGCGCACGAAGCTGCGCATGTCGACCACGAGGTCGCCGTAGCCGAAGAAAGTGCCCCGTTCGGTCACGGCGATCTCGGGCGCTCCGCCCGCCCGGACCTTCTCGACCGCCCCCGCCATGCCCTCGGGCGCCATCCACTGGCCCTTCTTCACGTTCACGGCGCGTCCGGCGCGACCGGCCGCGACGAGCAGGTCGGTCTGGCGGCAGAGGAATGCGGGAATCTGCAGCACGTCCGCGACGTGTGCGGCGGCGGATACCTGGCCGGTTTCGTGAACATCTGTGAGAACCGGCAGGCCCGTCGCGGCCCGCACCTTGGCGAGCGCCGCGAGCCCGCGCTCGGGGCCTGGCCCCCGCGCCCCCTTCAGCCGCGACCGGTTCGCCTTGTCGTAGGACGCCTTGTAGATGACGTGCAGCCCGAGCCTCGCCCCGAGCTCGGCGAGCGCCTCGCCGACTCGCAGGTTCATGTCGTCGGACTCGACGACGCACGGTCCGGCGATGAGGAACGGGGAGGCCCCGCCGCCCCCGAAGTGCTGCGCCATGTCAGTCGCGACGGCCGGCGAGCTGAGACGACCGCTCCGCCTGAGCGAGGGGCGCCGTAGCCCTGGCCCGGCGCTGGTGGCGCGCCGCGCCCACGAACCCGGCGAACAGGGGGTGCGGCCGGGTGGGTCGGGACCTGAGCTCGGGGTGGAACTGGCAGCCGATGAACCAGGGGTGATCGGGAAGCTCGATCATCTCGACGAGCGAGCCGTCGGGCGAGAGCCCGGCGCAGCGCATCCCGTATTCCGCGAGCACGTCGCGGTAGGCGTTCGACACTTCGTAGCGGTGACGATGCCGCTCGCTCACCTCGAGCGCTCCGTAGACCTGTGCGACCCGGGAGCCCGGGCGCAGCTTGCAGGGGTACGCCCCCAGCCGCATCGTGCCGCCCATTTCCTGGATGCCTTCCTGCGAGCGCATCAGCGCGATCACCGGGTTCTCGCACTCGGGCGCGAATTCACTCGAGTTAGTATCGGGAAGCTTGACCACGTCGCGCGCGAACTCGATGATCGCCGCCTGCAATCCGAGGCAGATCCCGAGGAACGGGACCTTGTGCTCGCGCGCCCAGCGGATCGCCTCGAGCATGCCTTCCACGCCGCGTACGCCGAAGCCGCCGGGCACCAGCAACGCGTCGTACGTGCCGAGCAGCTCGCCCGCGGCCGCCTGGTCCGTGAACCGGTCGGACGAGATCCAATCGATCTGCACACCGCATTCGTTCGCGATGCCGCCGTGCACCAGCGCTTCGTGGATGCTCTTGTAGCTGTCCGCGAGCTCGGTGTACTTCCCCACCA
>QHTS01000305.1 GCA_003220905.1 Gemmatimonadota bacterium
CGGTCACGCCGATCCAGCTCGCGATGGCCTACGGGGCGCTCGCCAACGACGGACTCCTGCTCCAGCCCACGCTGATCCGCGAGGTCTGGAGCGCGGGCGGCGGCGTGCGCTACCGGCATCGCCCGGAGCCGGTGCGACGCGTCGTGTCCCGTGAAGTGGCGGCGGCGTTGCGGAACCTGCTGCGCGGCGTCGTGGAGCGCGGCACGGGAACCGAGGCGGCGCTCACCAACTTTCCCGTGGCGGCGAAGACCGGGACGGCGCGCCGCGTCGTGAACGGCCGCTACGCGGCGGGCGAATACACTGCCTCGTTCGCCGCCCTGTTCCCCGCCGACCATCCGCAACTCGTGCTCGTCGTGAAAATCGACAACCCGCACCGGGGGAGCTACTTCGCTGCCCAGACGGCGGCGCCGGTGACGCGCTCGATGCTGGAGCAGGCGCTCGCGGCCCGCACGGTGGCGCTCGACCGGGCCCGGCTCTCCACTGCCGCGCCACGGACCGCGGTCGCGCCCGCCGAAGACGATGGCGGCCTGGTGCCCTACGTGGTCCCATGGCCGTATCAGCCCGACAGCGCGGGCGTCGGGCCGCGACGGGCCGTCCCCGACGTGGCCGGCTTCGGAATGCGGGAGGCCGTGCGCACCCTGCACCGGCGCGGGTTCCGAGTGGCGCTGCGGGGCTGGGGTGTCGCGGAGCACACGTGGCCGGCGGCGGGTGACAGCGCGGCTGCGGGCTCGATGGTCACGCTGTTCGCCGACCCATACGCCGCCGCCCGAGTCCGCTCCCGTGGCGCTGTTGCTCCCCGCCGCGGGCCGCGGCGATGAACACGCTCCAGGAAGTCGTCGCCGCGCTCGAGCGCGCGCAGCTCCTCGTCGAAATGCCCGACCTGCACACCTGGCCCGAGCTCACCGGCCTCACGGCCGACAGCCGGAAGGTGGAGCGCGGCATGCTGTATTGCGCCGTGCGTGGGTCGGTGCGCGACGGGCACGAGTTCGTGATGGCCGCGTGCGAGCGGGGTGCCGCGGCCGCGCTGGTCGAGCGCGAGCAGGCGGTGGAGGTGCCGCAGATCCTGGTGCGCGACGGGCGGCGCGCCGCCGCCGTCGCGGCGGAGGCGTGGTACGACCGCCCGACGCTGCTGCGGCACGTCCTGACGGCGCTCGAGCCGACGGGCTCGATCGGCACGCTGGGCGCGTTCGATCCGGCGGGCGAGCCCGTGCCGAGCGAGGCCGGTAACCTCACCACGCCCGGGCCGATCGATCTCCAGGCGACGCTCGCCGCGCTGGTCGCGCGTGGCGCACGCGGTGCAGCGATGGAGGTCTCCTCCCACAGCCTCGATCAGGGACGCGTGGACGGCCTCGTGTTCCGCGCGGCCCTCTTCACCAACCTGACGCGCGACCACCTCGACTATCACAAGACCCTCGACGAGTATTTCCGCGCCAAGGCGAAGCTCGTGCAATACGTCGCCGCCGACGGGCTCGAGGTGGTGAACGCCGACGATCCCGCGTGGCTCAGGCTGCGGCGCGAGCACCGCCGCGTGACGTTCGGCGAGCGCGGGGGCGACGTGACCGCGGCGCGGGTCGCCCTCGACGCCGCAGGCGCCCGCTTCGAGCTCGCCACGCCGATGGGCCGGGCGGAGGTACGGCTGCCCCTGCTCGGCCGCTTCAACGTGGCCAACGCCCTCGGCGTGGCGGCGTGCGCCTGGGGGCTGGGCGTCCCGGTCGAGACCGTCGCCGAGCGGTTGACGCGCGCGCCCCAGGTCCCGGGCCGGATGGAGCGCATCGCCGAGCGGCCGTGCACCGTGCTGCGCGATTATGCGCACACGCCCGACGCGCTCGAGCGGGCGCTGGAAGCGCTGCGCCCCCTCACCGCAGGGCGGCTCATCGTGGTGTTCGGGGCCGGCGGCGATCGCGACCGCGGCAAGCGCGCCCCGATGGGCACAGTGGCCGTGCGCCTCGCGGACATCACGATCGTCACGTCGGACAATCCGCGCACCGAGGACCCGGAGAAGATCCTCGACGACGTAGAGGTCGGAATGCGGGCCAGGCCGCATCACCGCGAGGTCGACCGCCGCCATGCCATCGCCCGCGCCCTCGAGCTGGCGCGACCCGGGAGGGGGGACACGATTCTCCTCGCGGGGAAGGGGCACGAGACCTACCAGGTGATCGGGACGGAAAAGCAGCCGTTCGACGAGCGGGCGATCGTGAAGGAGCTGGGGGCTTCGTGAAAGAACGAATGCGGAGTGCGGAATGCGGAATGTCATGGTGAGCGTCGCTCGGCGCGCGACCCTTCATTTCAATTCCGCACTCCACACTCCGCATTCGGCACTCGGGGCGGGGTGGTGATCGCCTGGGACTCGGCGTGGGTCGCGAGAGCGTTGGGCAGCTCGGGACCCCGAGGCCTGCGCTTCACTGGGGTGGGCACGGACACCCGGGCCCTGATGCCCGGCACGTTGTTTGTCGCCCTCAAGGGCGATCGCTTCGACGCCCACGCGTTCCTGGATCAGGCGAGAGCCAAGGGCGCGTCGGCCGCAGTGGTGCGCCGCGGCACGGCGCCGGTGGACGGGTTGCCGTACTTCGAGGTCGCCGACACGCTCGTGGCGCTCGGCCTGCTGGCGCGGGCGCGGCGCCGGTCGCTCGCGCCCGGCAGCCCGGTCGTGGCGGTCACCGGCTCGAGCGGGAAGACCAGCACCAAGGAAATGATCCGCGCGGTGCTGGCCACGACCTACCAGGTGCACGCGACGAGCGGCAACCTGAACAACCTCGTGGGTGTGCCGCTCACGATCCTCGCCGCGCCCGACGACGTCGAGGCGCTGGTGGTGGAGGCGGGCGCGAGCGTGCCGGGCGAGATCCCCCGGTTGCGCGACGTGATCGAGCCCACCATCGCCGTGATCACCAACGTCGGCTACGCACACGTGGAGGGCTTCGGCTCACTCGCGGGGGTGATGCAGGAGAAGCTCGCCCTGGTCGAGGGAGCGCGGATCGCCGTGGTCGGGACGGACCCGCCCGAGCTCGCGGGCGAGGCGCAGCGCCGCGCGCCGACGGTGGTCGCCGGGACGGGCGCGGGCGCGCAGGTCCGGCCCGACGCCGCGGAGCTGGACGACGGGGGCCATCCCCGCATCACCTGGCGCGGGCACGCCGTGACGCTGCCGGTGGTGGGGTTCCACCAGATCGACAACGCGATGCTCGCGCTCGCGGTGGGGCGGGAGGCCGGCGCCGATCCGGCGCGCGCGGTCGCGGCGCTTGCCGACGTGCGGATCCCGGCGGGCCGGGGGGCGGTGCTCGCGCTCGGGGGCCTCACGGTGATCGACGACACCTACAACGCGAACCCGGCCTCGCTCCGCTGGGCGGTGAAGCTCGCCCACTGGCTCGCCGACCGGCAGCGGCGGCCGCTCGCGGTGGTCGTGGGCTCGATGTTGGAGCTCGGGCCGGAGAGTGCCAGATTGCATGCGGCGGCCGCCGCGGAGATCGCGGCGCTCCGACCGGCGCTCGTGGCCGCCGTAGGCACGTTCGTGCCGGCATTCGAGCCGCACCGGGCGGCGCTCGGAGAGCGGCTGATCACGGCGCCCGACGCGGACACGCTGGGTCCGCCGCTCAAGGCGGCGCTCACGGGCGACGAGATCGTTCTGCTCAAAGCGTCCCGCGGGGTGGCGCTCGAGCGGGTGTTGCGGCACCTGAACTGAGGATTGCACGTGCTCTATCACTTGCTCGCGCCGCTGGCCAAGCAGCACATCTTCTTCAATCTGTTCAACTACCTCACGTTTCGCGCGGCGGGCGCGGTCGTCACCGCCCTGCTGCTCGCGTTCCTGTGTGGTCCCGCCATCATGCGGCGGCTGCGCGCGCGGAACGTGGGCCAGGTGATCCGCGCCGAGGGGCCGGCGAGCCACCACGCGAAGCGCGGTACGCCGACCATGGGCGGGCTGATCATCATCCTCTCGACCGTCGGGCCGACGCTCTTGTGGGCGCGGCTCGACAGCCGGTACGTCGTGGTGGCGGTCGTGGCGATGCTGTGGGCGGGGGCGATCGGATTCATCGACGACTACCTGAAGATCGTGCGCGGCAAGTCCCAGGGGTTGGTCGCGCGGTGGAAACTGATTGGCCAGGTGACGTTCGGCGTGGCGCTGGGTGTTGCCCTGATCCTGTGGCCGCTGGCCCCGGACCTGCCTCCCACATCCACCCAGCTCCCGGTATTGAAGTACATCCTCCTGGTGCTGCCGCCGCCCTTGTATTTGCTCTTCGTCACGGTCGTCGTGACCGGCAGCTCGAACGCCGTGAACCTCACCGACGGGTTGGACGGTCTCGCGGCCGGCCTGACGGCCATCCTCGCGGGCACGTTCGCGGCGTTTGCGTACGTGTTCGGCCGCATCGATTGGACGCGCTACCTCCTCGTGTACTTCCTCCCCGGCTCCCAGGAGCTGACGATCTTCTGCGGCGCGCTCGCCGGGGCGGCGCTCGGCTTCCTGTGGTTCAACGCGCATCCGGCGCAGGTCTTCATGGGCGATACCGGCTCGCTCGCGATCGGCGGCGCGCTCGGCACCGTCGCGATCATGCTCAAGGCGGAGTTCCTGCTGCTCATCGCGGGCGGCGTATTCGTGGCCGAAGCCGTATCGGTGATGCTCCAGGTGTGGGTATACCGCTGGCACAAGGGGCGGCGCGGCACCGAGTACGCCGACGCCCACAAGGTGTTTCGCATGGCGCCACTGCACCACCACTTCGAGAAACTGGGCTGGGCGGAACCGCAGGTCGTGATGCGCTTTTACATCCTGGGGGTGATGTGCGCGGCGATCGCGCTCGCGACCTTGAAGGTGCGATGATTCCCGAGGCGTGGCGTCGGGGTGTCGTGGCCGTGGTGGGGTTGGGGAAAAGCGGGGTGGCCGCCACCCGGCTGCTTGCCCGGGAGGGCGTTCGCGTGTACGCGAGCGACGCGTCGGACCATCCGTACGCGGGCGACACGCTCGGGGCGCTGCGGACACTCCGCGGCGTGGCGCTCGACGTCGGACGCCACGACCTGGCGCAGATTCGCGGGGCCGCGGCCGTGATCGTCTCCCCCGGCGTGCCGCCGGAGGCGCCGCCGCTCGCCGCGGCGCGCGAAGCCCGCGTGCCGATCTTGTCCGAGATCGACCTGGGCTTCCGGGCGCTGTCGGGATCGGGCACGCGCTGTATCGCGATCACGGGGACGAACGGGAAGACGACCACCACCGCGCTGGTGGCGCATCTCCTGCGCACGGCGGGGCTCCGCGTGGAGGCGGCGGGGAACATCGGCCGCCCGCTCGCGGACATCGCTCTGCAGAACGACCGCTACCAGTGGCTCGCGGTGGAGGTCTCGTCGTTCCAGCTGCACGACAGCCCCCACTTCGCACCGGAGATCGGTATCGTCACGAACCTCGCCCCCGACCACCTCGATCGTTATGCCAGCGTGGAGGCGTACTATGCGGACAAGCAGCTGCTGTTCCGCAATGCGGGCTCCGGCGACGTGTGGGTGTTGAACGGGGACGAGCCCGCGGTGCTCGACCTCGCGGCGGGGGCGCCCGGCCGCCGCGCGCTGTTCTCGCTGCGGCGCCCCGTGGACGCGTGGTACGACGCGGCAGCGCGTCGCCTCCAGCTCGGGCGTGACGCGCTGCTGGCGCGCGCGGAGCTCGGGCTCCTGGGCGACCACAACGTCGCGAATGCGCTCGCCGCCGCGCTCGCGGTGCGGGAGGCCGGCGTGACCCCGGCCGTCATCGGGGAAGGATTGCGCTCGTTTCGCGCGCTGCCGCACCGGCTCGAGCCGGTGCGTGACGTCGGCGGCGTCCACTGGATCAACGACTCGAAGGCCACAAACATCGCCTCCACCGTGGTCGCAGTGGAAGCGATGGATCGGCCATTCGTGCTGCTGCTTGGCGGCCGGCACAAGGGGGAGCCGTACACCCGGTTGGCGCCGCTGGTCAAGGACCGGTGCCGCCTGGTGATCGCGTACGGCGAGTCGGGCGAGCTGATCGAGCGGGACCTGGGGACGGGCGGCAAGGTGTCGCTCGAGCGGGGCACCACGTTCGAGGACGTGGTCGCGCGCGCACGCCGGGCGGCGCGGCCGGGCGACGCGGTGCTGTTGTCCCCCGCGTGCTCGAGCTACGACATGTTCAAGAATTACGAGGAGCGCGGTGCGACGTTCCGGAAGCTCGTGGAGCAGATGTGAGGGAC
>QHTS01000017.1 GCA_003220905.1 Gemmatimonadota bacterium
CCCGACGATCGTCTGCCGCCGCCACGCGCCCACCCGTGTGAGGCGTGGGTAGCGGCGGATCTCGATCCGCCACCCTTGGTCGTCAGTCAGGTGGAGCTGTAAGCGGTTGAGCTTATGGAGCGCGAGCAGATCGATGACCTTCTTCACGAACTCCTTCGGCATAAAATGGCGCGCCACGTCCAGCAGGAGACCGCGCCACCCGAATCTCGGGTAGTCTTCGATCGACACCGCGGGCATCGTCCACGCGGTGGCTTCCACCTTCGCCTGCCGCAGGATCGCGGTCGGGAAGAGCTGGCGCAGTGTCTGGATGCCGTAGAACGCGCCCGCGGCGCGGTAGGCGCGAATCGCGACGCGGGACGGGCCGGCGTCGAGCCGATAGCCCTCGTCGCCGAGGCGGGCGAGGGAGGAGTCGAGGCGGAGGGAGATCACGTGCGTCTCGGCGGGCGCGGCGGTGCGCACGGCGAGCCGCAGACCGGTGGCGGGAAAGAGGTAGTCACCCAGCAGCTCGCCCAGCGCTCGCAGGGCGCGATCGGTCACGATCACCGTGCCGGCCCTCAACGTGAACGCGCCCGGCTGCACGGTGACGTGCGCCGGTCGCGGCACGACGGCGGGCACGGAGTCCGAAGCGAGGGCGATGGCCAGCGCGGCGAGCATCGACATGATCCTACTCCTGGAGGTCTCTGACCCAGACGTCCCGGTAGCGGGTCGGGTTACCGTGGTCCTGAAGGAAAAGCGGCAGCCTGTCCGGGTGCGGCTCGTAGCGCGCGCGCTTGGCGTGCACGGTCCAGCCGCTGATGATCGTATTGTCCTGCACCAGCACCCCGTTGTGCAGCACGGTAACCCGCGCCGAGTCGCGCACCGTACCATCGGACGCGAACCGGGGGCGGTGGAAGACACGAGCGGCGGCGTTTGGCCGTACACCGCCCCGGCCTGGCCGTCTGGGTACGTCTCGTTGTGGTACGAATCGAGCACCTGGATCTCGTAGTGCGTCATCAGGAACACGCCGCTGTTGCCGCGCTCCTGGCCTTCGCCCTTCGGCGGCGTCGGCGTCGCCCACTCGATGTGCAGCTGCATGTCCCCGAATCCGCGCGCGGTGACGATCGATCCGGTGCCGGCGGCGACTTCCATGTAGCCGTCGTGCACAAACCACTTGGCGGGCGTGCCGTCCGGCGACCGCCATTGCGAGAGATCCTTGCCGTCGAACAGCACGATGGCATCGGACGGCGGCGGCACCGGTGGCCGCTCGGAGCCGGGATCCACCACCGGCGGCCGGGGGCGGTCGAGAGAATGCACCGGCCATTGCTGCGCCGTCATGGGCGCCGCTGCGGCGACGAGCGCTGGTAGCGCCAGCCAACCGAATGCGGAATGCGGAATGCGGAGTGCGGAATGTAACGGTGAGGGTCGCGCGGCGAGCGACTTTTCATGGCAATTCCGCATTCCGCATTCCACACTCCGCACTCGTCTCAAGGTTTCCACGTTCCCTTCGCCACCGCCGGCACGAACCGCTCGATGCCCGCCGGCGGAAAGTCGAGCGTCTTCCCCTGCTCGGCGCTCATGTACGCCGTCATCAGGAGCTTCACGACCTCCAGACCGTCGTCGAACGTCAGTCGCGGAGCCTCACGACCGAGGAACACGCGCACGAAGTGCCGATCTTCCGCATCGTAGCCGTAGGTCGCCGACTCGCTCGTCACCACGGGCATGAGCCCCATCTCGGCGTTCTGCTTCTCGACCAGGTCCTCGCCCGTCTTTCCCTTGACCTCGCGGCTGAAAAACAGCTTGAGCCCGCTGTCGAGCGTGTTCCACGACATGGAGTATTCGGGGCCGAGCAGCTCGGCCGAGAGCCGTAACCCGGCGCCGACGAAGCTCCAGGACGTGGTCGCTTCGCCGATCAAGGTGGCGCGGTCGTCGGTCTCGAACTCGATCACGACGCTCGCAAAGTCCTCCGACGGGGCCTTCCTGTAGTCCACGTCCTTCCCCATCTGCTGCTGCAGGCGCTTCGCGTACGCGGGACGGCTCCACTTGAGGCTCGCGATGTGCCCCGTCACGCGGGCGGGGCGCACGGAGGCGAGCGGCGTGCCGGGCTTTGTCAACAGGTGCCGCACTACCAGCGAGGAGTGACACATCATGTCGTTCAGGACCCCGCCGCCCTGGAGCTTGCCCTGCCAGAACCAGGGCATGTGAGGTCCGCTGTGCTCCTCCGCCGCCCGCGCGAGGTAGGGGCGGCCGGTGAGGGCGGCGCCGCGGGCCCAGATGATCGCATGCCCCTGCGCCACGGCGGGCGCGAATGCCTGGTTCTCGAGATAGCCATGGGCGATCCCGGCCTTCTTGGTGAGCTCGAGGACCCGCTTCGCTTCGGTGACGTTGCGGCCGAGCGGCTTCTCGCACGCGATCCCGCGGAGCTCGCCCTTGCCGCGCGCGACCGTATCGGTGATCTCCTCGAAGTTCTCGATGCGCGCGAAGTTCGGGCCGCACAGCCACAGCGCATCGATCGCGGGGTCGGCCACCATCTCCGCCAACGCACGGTACGGCTTCGCCTCCCCTACCTCGAGCTTCCGTGCGACGGCGGCCATGTCTTGGGCGTGCTTGTGGTTCGGGCTCCACACGCCCAGCACGTCCGCATCCCGCACGCTCTGAAACGCGAGCAGATGAAACCGGGCATTGAACCCGCTGCCGACGAATCCGATGCCCAGCCGCTTGTCAGTCATGACGCTCCCCCCGTCCCTCGTCCCCCATCCCGTTAGTACGTCACGCCGAGCTTGGCGAGCGCCTCCGGGGGACAGCCCTTCCACTCGGAGACGAACGTGTTGCCGATATAGCGCAGATCCTGCACGCCGATGCGACTGGAGAAGAAGCCCGAGGCGGTGAGGTCGCGGAACCGGTTGAAAAAGGCCACACCCGCCGCGTGCTCGGGCTTCGCCTTGGCCGGCCACGCGACGGCATCCAGCACGGCACTACGCTCCGCCGTCGTGCAGACGACGAAGGTCTTGCCGTAGCGGTCGGCGCACTCGTGGTCGAGCCAGGCGAGCCCGCCCCGCACGGGGGTTTGCAGATCCGCGTCGTCGCCGAGCATGAAGTCCATGAATTCCGGCACGCCGGCCTCGGTGGCGCTGCCCGAGCGCTCATCCTTGGGAATGATGAGGTCCACGAGCAGGCGTACCGTGTCCCACTCGTGGGGCGTGAACTGCTTCGGCTCGTATGAAATGCCGCGGGCGAGCGCCTCACGCGCCCGGGCCGATGCCTCGCGTACCGATTCCGGCGTCCAGCGGAACGCCGCGGCCAGCGGCGCAGCGGCCAGCATTCCGATGACCTCGCGTCGATTCATGTTAGTCATACCAGACCTCGGCTGTGGGGACCGGATAGGCGCGGCAGCGGGCTTCGCCTTCGGGACTGCCCGCTCCCGCGCCTGCGGCGC
>QHTS01000306.1 GCA_003220905.1 Gemmatimonadota bacterium
CCCGGCGGCGGCAGTCCCGACATGGGGAACGTGAGCGCCGACGGGAAAGAGCTCTGGGTGTCGGGCCGTTACGACGACGAGGTGTACGTGTTCGACACGGAGACCGGGCGACTCAAGCACCGCATTCCGGTGGGGCGGGAGCCCCATGGGTTGTGCGTGTGGCCGCAGCCGGGCAGGTACTCGCTGGGGCACACCGGGAACATGCGGTGAGCTCCCCGCGCCTCGGTCCACGGTCGTTTGACGGGCTCGCGCCCGGCCGATAAGCTATCCCCGCGAAATCGAGAAGGGCACACCGGCGATCCCGCCTCCTCCACACGCCCCGCCGGACGTCCTGAGGGATCCAGACCGCCGAGTTGCCGCGATTTGTCCCCCTCTCCCGAAAGGCACGGGACCCATGCAACACACATTGCTCCTGGGGCGCGCGCTACGCTTCGCTCTCAGCATCGCCCCGGTATCGGCCGCCCTCTCAGCGGCCGCCGCCCAGCAAGGAAACGTCGACCGGCTCGCCCATCGCATCGTGACGGCGTCGGTCGCAGTCAAGCCTGGCGAGGTCGTGGTGATCACGGGCGGAAAACATACCGTCCCGCTCATGGAGGCGCTGGCGATCGAGACGCAGAAGGCAGGCGGGATGGCTGCGATCTTGCTCTCCTCCGATAAAGTCGTCCGCTCGCTCAACGTCGACGTGCCGGAGCAGTTCCTCACGCAGGAGCCACGGTACTTCGCGGAGTGGCTGAAGCGGGCTGATGTGTTCATCACGCTCCCGACGGCCTCGGACATCAAGGCACTCGACGCGGGTGTCCCGGCGACGCGGCTGGCGAAGGTGAGCGAGGCTGGGCAGTTCCTGCCCCCACTTTTGGACGACATGAAGTTCAGGGAACTGGACATCACGTATCCCACACGAGAGCGCGGCGCCTCGTGGGGCATCGAGGGCAACACGTACGTGACCATGATGTGGAACGCGATCGGGGCGGACTACCAGCGGATCGCCCAGCAGGGGAACACACTGCGCGACTTGCTCGAGCAGGCCAAGAGCGTACACGTCACGTCTCCGAGCGGCACCGACCTGACGTTCGCGGTGGAAGGCCGCCCGGCCTTCGTGGACGACGGCGTCATCACCGCGGAGAAGGCCAAGGGCAAAAAGTTGGTCGCCCGGGACGTGACGCTGCCCGGCGGAAGCGTGACGATCGCCCCGCTCGAAACGTCGGCGAACGGTCGTGTGGTCGTACCGCGGGTGCAGTGCCGGTTTCTGACCATGACCGGGGTCAGCTTCGAGTTCACAGACGGCAAGGTGGACAACTTGAAGGCGACCAGGGGCCTGCCCTGTCTGAATGAACTGATATCCGCGTCGGGTGGGCCGACCAATGTGATCGGCGGGTTCTCGATCGGGCTCAATCCCGGCCTGAAGGTGCACGAAGAAGGGAACGCGGCCTATTACGGCGGGGGAGGCGTCGCCGGTATTGCGTACGTGTACATCGGCGACAATCAGCTGATCGGAGGAGCGAACACCACGAGCGGGAACTTCGGATTTGGCTTCCCGATCAAGGACGCGACGGTGTCGATCGACGGCAAGACGGTGGTCGAGCGCGGCAAGCTGTCGTTCCCATGAATCGCATCGCCGGAAAGCTGATCCTGATCACCGGCGCCAGCTCGGGGATCGGCGAGGCGTGCGCCCGGCGGTTCGCGGCCGAAGGGGCGGACCTGGTCCTGTGGGCGCGGCGGGCCGACCGCTTGGAGCGGCTGACGGCCGAGCTCGGCACGGAGCACCGGGTGCCGCTGTCGCTCGCGGTGGTCGACGTGCGCGATCGCGCTGCGGTCAACCGGGCCGCGGAGGCCCTCGGGCGCGCCGGTCGCGCGCCGGACGTCCTCATCAACAACGCGGGGCTCGCGAGCGGCCTGGCGAAGATTCACGAAGGCGATCCCGACGACTGGGATCGCATGATCGACACCAACCTGAAAGGGTTGCTCTACGTGAGCCGGGCGATCATGCCCCTCATGGTCGCACGGCGCCGCGGCCACGTCGTGAACATCGGCTCGACCGCCGGGCATCAGACCTACCCGATGGGGAACGTGTACAACGCGACCAAGTTCGGCGTGCGGGCCCTCACGGAGGGCATGAATCTCGACGTCGCGGGCACGCCGATCCGCGTGTCGGCGGTGGACCCGGGGTTCGTCGAGACGGAGTTCTCCGAAGTCCGCTTCCACGGCGACAGGGAGCGCGCCGCGACGGTGTACCAGGGGTTCAAGCCGCTCACCGCGGACGACGTCGCGGACGCGATCGCTTACGTGGTGAACCTGCCGGAACACGTGAACATTCTCGACTTGGTCATCGTGCCAACGGCGCAGCGCAACGTGTACGTCGTGGATCGGGAGCAGGCCTAGCCCGGGACTGGGGACGCGGCCCGCGCTGCCGCAGCGAACCGCCGCACGATCTGCCCCGCCGGCTCGATGCTGGTGATGCCGCTCACGCTCTTCCCCGCCTGCCAGTAGTCCCGCGATGAGGGCCCGGCAAAGTGGCCGCGCTTCAGTCGCCACGCCGAATTGAGCGCGTACACGGTGCGCATGAAGTGCTTGGTCCGGCGATGCCGCAACAGCCAGCGGGCGATGGGGCCGGCCTTGGTGCCCACGCGCTCCACGTAGGGCGTGCGGATCACGGCGAGTGGCACGCCGGTGACGCGCTCGGTGAGGACGATGTCGTCCTCGCCGGCCTCGACGATCGCGCGCTTGTAGTCGGGGTGGGCCGTGCACTCGGTGGTGGCGATGAAGCGGGTGCCGAGCTGCACGCCCGCGTAGCCCATGCGGAGCGCCGCGACGAACCCGGTGGCGTCGCCGATCCCGCCGGCGCACACGAGGGGCACGCCCAGATCACCCAGCTCATTTACCAGCTGCTCGGCGCTGTTCGGTCCCGCATGCCCGCCCGCGCGCCGGTTCACGGCGATCATACCGCGCACCCCCGAGTCGAGCCCCTTCAGCGCCCACTTCCGCTCGGTCACATCGTGGTACACCAGGCCGCCGACCTGGGCGACGCGATCCACCACCCAGCGCGGCTTGCCGAGCGAGGTGATGAAGAACCGCACCCCCTCTTCGATCGCCACGTCCACCCAGCGCTTCATGCGGTCGAGGTACAGCCGGGAGGACTGCTCGATCAGGACGTTCATGCCGATCGGCTTCGCGGTGAGCCGGCGGATGAGCCGGAGTCCCTCCCGCAGCTCATGTCCGTGCACATACACCATCGACAAAGGTTGGGCGATCCCGATGCCGCCCGCCTCGGACACGGCCGCGACGAGCTCCGGGTTCGAGCATGGGAACATGGCGCCGCCGATGAGCGGCACCGCGATTCCGGCGTCGCGGGTGAGCGCGGTCTCGAGAGCCTCCCCTGTCACCGCGCGGGCGCCGGGGAGGGCCCGATACGCCAGCGAACCGTCGCACGAGCGACCACCTGACCGGCGGCGTCCGAGATCACGGACTCGAAGTCGTGTTCCGCCTCGCGGCTCGAATCGGGGATGTCGCAGCGCGCTTCCGCCGTCAGCGTGCCGCGGGCCTTTTTCAGGTAGGCGATGGAGAGCGTGGTGGGGATGCCGCGTGCACTCGCCGGCAAGCCGGTGGTCACCGCGAGGCCACTCGTCACCTCGGCGAGATTCGCGAGCGCGACGGCATGGATGGAGTTG
This sequence comes from Gemmatimonadota bacterium, assembly GCA_003220905.1. Taxonomy (GTDB): domain Bacteria; phylum Gemmatimonadota; class Gemmatimonadetes; order Gemmatimonadales; family GWC2-71-9; genus AG41. The sequence goes on from QHTS01000306.1 coordinate 3,666, forward strand.
AGGTGATTACGCACCGCGCGGCGGTCGGCCATGCGGACCTTGGCGTAGCCCGCGCGGAGCTCCAGCACATGGGGCCGCACCGAGCCGGTATAGGGGACCAGCCACCACAAGAGCCAGCTGAACAGCCGCTTGCCCCCGGGGAGCGGTGCCAGCCGCTCCCACCAGCCATCCACCGTCACGGGGTCGCGGATCCTCCCTGGCCGAGCAGGTAGCGCTCGGTGAAGAGAATGGTCGCGTAGAACTGGAAGTCCTGGTTGCCCTTCTTGCGGAAGCCGTGGCCCTCGTCCTTGGCCATCAGATACCACACGGGGACGCCGCGGCGCTTCAAGGCCGCCACCATCTGCTCGGCCTCGGTGCGCGGCACCCGAGGATCGTTCATGCCCTGAACGATGAAAAGCGGCTTCGTGACCTTGTCCACGTTGTTCAAGGGGGCGGTCCGCTCCATCCAGGCGCGCAGCGTCGAGTCGCGCTCGTCGCCGTACTCCACCCGGCGCAGGTCCTGGCGATAGCCGGAGGTGTGCTGGAGGAAGGTCGCGAGGTTCGAGATGCCGACAACGTCCACGGAGCAGCAGATCGGGCCGTCATACTGGGTGGCGGTCACGAGCGTCATGTGACCCCCGTAGCTGCCGCCCGTCACCAGCACATGATCGGCATCGAGATCGGGTCGCGTCCGGATCCACTCGAGCAGAGCGCCGATATCCTTGTACGCTCCGTCGCGCAGCACGCCGTTGTCGAGCTTCGTGAACGTCTTGCCGTAGCCGGTCGAGCCGCGGATGTTGGGAAAGATGATCGCGGTCCCGAGCTCATTGACGTAATAGTTGTTGCGGCCCAGGAAACCCGGCCGGGACTGACCCTCCGGGCCCCCGTGGATGTTGATGATCACCGGGCGCCGGCCGGCGAAGCGCGCCGGCGGCTTATAGAGGAAGCCCGAGATGGCGCGCCCGTCGAAGCTCGGCCAGTGGACGAGCTCGGCCTCGGCGAAGTCCCCCGTGTTGAGCCCGGCCGTCTCGCTCTCCGTCCAGCGAGTCACCGTGCCGCTCGCCAGCTCCAGCGAGTAGGCGTCGGCGGGGGCGCGCGCCGAGGTGCGTGTGAAGCCCAGCTCGGCGCCGCTCTTCCGCCAGCGGACGTCCGAGATCAGGCCGGCCGGGAGCCTGGGAATGCGGCGCTCGGCGCCCGTCGCGGCGTTGATCACGTGCAGGACGCCGACGCCGTCCTCGTTCGTGACGCACGCGATCCACCGGCCGTCCGGCGAGAGATCGAACTCGTCGACGTCC
>QHTS01000308.1 GCA_003220905.1 Gemmatimonadota bacterium
GCCTCCCAGGTGGCCACCAACGCACCCAGCACCAACAGCGCGCCGGTGCCCAGCACCATGGCGAGGTCCAGCAGCTTGGCGACTGGCCACGAACGCCGCTCGTCGGTGTCGAACACTTCGTTGAGCGCGGCGCGGAGGCCGCCGAACAGGCGGGTCGAGAACCACAGGAACAGCGGTAGGCCCACGGCGGTCAGCCGGACGCGCTGGCGCACCACGCTCGCGAGTGCGCTCTCCACTTGCGTGAACGCCTTGTCGGGGACGCCGCCTTCGGTGGAGGGGAGCAGCCGGGCGAGCAGCTCGTGCAGCTCGACCTGTTGGGTCGTGATCTGATGCTGCACGAGGTATCCGACCGTGGCGAGCAGCAGGGCGACGAAGGGGATGATGGTCAGCAGCAGATCGAATGACAGGGCGCTCGCGAGGAAGGGAATGTTGTCTTCGAAAGCCGCCTCAAACGTCCGCCGGGCGATGCCGGTCACCGACCGATGCCAGCCGCGCTCGGCCTTCACGCGACGGGTTCGTCCTCCTCGAGGCTCGCCCCCTTGGCGCCGCGCCGGCGGCGCTTCGCTTCGGTCAGCCGCCGCTCGATCGCGACCCGGGCGGTGGGCGCCTCATCCTCCTCGTCCTCCGCCGTGTCGAGCAGCTCGCCCAACTCGCCCGCCTTCTCGGCCGCCAGGTCGCGCAACCCCCGCAGCTTGCGCGACAGCTTGGTGCGGGACGCCTCGCCCGGCTCGGGCGCGAACAGGTACCCGAGCACCGCGCCCAGACCCAAGCCCAGCAGGAAGGGCCCGAACCCCGCGCCCCGCTCGCTCACTCGCCGGCCTCCAGATCGTCGGGCGCGGCCACCGCCACCGGGCGCGGCTGCGCGTGTGACTGCAGTGGCGGCTTGACGTAGCGGTCGGTGACCGCGCGTGTGCCGGTGACGCGGAGCTGCTCGAACAGGAAGGCAAACGTCTTCTCGAGGTCGCCCGCGATGGCGGCGCGCACGTCCGCCGGCAGGTCCCACAGGCGCCGCTTGAACGGGCCGATGGCCTTCTTGCGGCTCTTGTAGTAGAACTGCTCCTCGGTGTCCCCCTTCTTCCACTCGTCCTTGCACTCCGCCTGCACCCACTCCTGAAGCTCGCGCCGCAGGTCGGCCGGCAGCTGCGGATGGTCGAACACGATGTTCTGGAAATTGGTCGCGAGGTGGATCTCGATCGCCTCGCACTTGGGGAAGTGGCCGAACGCGTCGGGCGGCAACGTCGAGGCCCCATGCTGCACCGCGCCACCCAGACCGTACTTGCTGCGCGCGTCGGCGGACAGCGCCTTGAGGGCATCGAGGTCGAGCTGGACCTTGGCGATCGAGCCGTCGGGGAGCACCACACCGCCGTGGCTCGTGCCCGTCTGGACGGAGATCTTGCTGATGCCCGTGTAGGGCCCCCCCTCCAGGCGCGCGAGCGCGCGCCCGTAGCCGTCCATGAAGGCCGTGAGCTCGTGCACGTCGGAGTTTTTGCCGCCCACCTCGCCGATCTCCGCGCCCACGGATACGGTCACGCCTTCGGGCTCCCGGTCCCGGATGAACTTGGTCAGGTCGGCGGCCCGCTCGTAGTTGACGCGCTGCTGCGCGTCGAGCGTGGCCTGCGACAGGTCTACCAGGGTAGACGTGTCGACGTCGATGTTGTAGAAGCCGGCGTGCAGCTCCTCATCGATGAGCGTCCGTATCGCCTGGAGCTCGGTCTCGGGGTCGACGGCGTACTTCTTGGCGTTCACCTGGACGTGGTCGCCCTGGATGAACAGCGGCCCCGTGAAGCCCTCCCGCAGCGCCGCGGCGGTCATCACGGCGACGTACTCGGCGGGGCGTTGCTCGGTGTAGCCGATCTCGGAGCGGGCGATCTCGCAAATGAGGGCGCCCACGTCGAGCCGCTTGGCGGCGCGGAAGACGGCGCGCGCGGAGTCGTAGGAGAGGACGCGGATGTTCATCGCAGGGGTCGTGAACGGCGGTACTTCGCCGCGACCGCGCGCGAGGTACAGCTCGTGGATCGACGCCGCCCGTACCCCCGCCTGCTGGCCGATCTCCCAGATCAGCCAGCGCGCCTGCTCGCGCTCCTCGGGCGCGCCGAACACTGCCTGGCGCACCAGGTCGTCCAGAGCGGCGCTCTGGCGCACGGCCGGGCTCTGGAACCGTCGCAGCGTCGCTTCGGGTGCGTTCGGCATCGCGCGCGATCCTCCTCGCGACGAATCTAGACCGGGCCCACCTCGATGACCAGCCCGTCGTAGGCCGGCGCGACGCCCGCCGGCAGACTCGCCGCCAGCTCCGCGTGGGGCGTTGCATGCGTGAGGTGGGTGAGGAAGGTGCGCCGCGCGCCGATCTGCTGCGCCGCCACGACGGCCTCCGGGATGGAGAGGTGCAACGGGTGCGGGCGCGGCAGCAACGCGTTCAGCACCAGCACCTCGAGCCCCGCCAGCCGGGCGAGCGCCGCCTCCGGAATCGCTTTCGCGTCGGTGAGGTACGCAATCGGTCCCACGCGGTAGCCGAGCACCGTGCGGTCGCCGTGCGGCAGGACGAGCGCGCGTACCGGCATCCCCGCGATCTCGGCTTCGCGGTCGGGCTCCAGGGGCCGCGCGGCGAGCTCGGGCTTGCTCGTCCCCGGGTGGGCCGGAGCGCGGTCGAAGATGTACGCAAAGCGCCGCTCCAACTCGGCGAGCGTGCCCGCCGCGCCGTAGACGTCGAGGGGGGCCCGCTGGCGCACGGAGAAGGCGCGCAGGTCGTCGATGCCGTGGACGTGATCGGCGTGCGCGTGCGTGAACAGCACAGCGTCGACGGAGCCGACGCCCGCCGTCACGAGCTGCAGCCGCAGCTCGGGCGGCGTGTCGATGAGGAGGCGCCGACCCCCCGACTCGATCAGCGCCGCCGTGCGCGTACGCCGGTCGCGCGGGTCGGACGATGTACATGTGCGGCAGTCGCACCCGATCTGCGGCACCCCGTACGACGTGCCCGTGCCCAGGAACACGAGCCTCACCTCACACGACCTCGACCTTGAGCAGGTTGGTGGTTCCGGAGACCTCCCACGGCAAGCCCGCCGTCATCACGATGCGGTCGCCCGCGCGCGCGTACCCGCGCTTCAGGATCAGGTCACGCACTACCGCGAGCATCGCGTCGTAGCCCGGCACTCGATCCACCAGGACCGGCGTCACGCCCCACACCAGCGCGAGCTGGCGGTAGGTCGTGGGCTGGGTGGTCACGGCCAGGATCGGCACCGGGGTGCGGAGCGCCGCGACTTTGCGGGACGTGAACCCGCCCGACGTCAGCGTCACGATGAGCGGCGTCCGCAGCATCCGCGCCACCGCGCTGGTCCCGATCGCGATCGCGTCCTCGACAGAGACCGTTTCGCCGGGGGTGAGCCGGCGCTCGTCCCGGGCTCCCACCCCCACCGCCGGGCCCTGCCGCTCCATCTCCCGGATGATGCGGTCCATCGCCCCCACCGCCTCGAAGGGGTACTCCCCCACCGCGGTTTCGGCCGAGAGCATGACCGCATCCGTCCCATCGAGGATCGCGTTGGCCACGTCGGACGCTTCGGCGCGGGTCGGCCGTGGGTGGTGCACCATCGACTCGAGCATCTGGGTGGCGGTGATCACCGGCTTGCCGTAGCGATTCGCCTCACGGATCAGGCGCTTCTGGACGGCCGGCACCTCCTCGAACGGCAGCTCCACGCCCAGGTCGCCGCGCGCAACCATCACCGCGTCGCACGCCTCGAGGATCCGCGCCAGATCCTCGAGCGCGGTCGCCTTCTCGATCTTCGCCACGAGCTTCACGTCGGGCGGGACGAGCGCGCGCAGCTCGCCCAGGTCCTCCGCCCGCCGCACGAACGAAAGACCCAGATAATCAGCGCCGGCCGCCGCCGCGTGCGCCGCGTCTTCGCGATCCTTGTCCGTCAGGGCGGGGGCGGACACGTGCAGCCCCGGGAGGTTCATCCCCTTGTGCGACGTGAGCGTCCCGCCGTCCACGACCCGGCCTTCCACTCGGGGGGCGACGATCCGCGTCACCTCGAGCGACAAGAGGCCGTCGTCGAGCAGGATGCGGGCGCCCGGCCGCACGTCGGTGGCCAGATCGGCGTACGTCGTCGGCAACTCATCACCCCGCGCCACCTCCTCCGGAGCGAACACGACGGTCTCC
>QHTS01000307.1 GCA_003220905.1 Gemmatimonadota bacterium
CGACGTCCGGCGCGTCGAGCTCCGGGTCGAAGCGCTGCGCGTCGAGCGCGCCCGCGCCGACAGTCAGCGCGCCGCTGAAATCGACACGGTCCGCGGGTTGCTGCGCGCGGTGCAGGAGAAAGTAGCGGCGCAGCAGGCGTACCTGGTGCAGCTGCGTGGCGACGTCAAGACCGATCTGCTCGCCGTCCAGCAGCAGCTCGTAAGCGTGCAGGAGTTGACCGGACAGAGCCAGCAGCGCCTGACGGAGCTGCGCGGGCGCCTCGAGGAGCAGGCCCGCCAGCCGGTGCCGGTCCTGGATACCAGTCGCGGCGGTCCAGTCGGGCCGTCGGGGAATCCGGCGGGCCCGGGGCCTGACCAGATGTACGACCTGGCGTATCAACAGTACCGGGCGAGCCGGTACGGAACGGCGCGACTGGGCTTTCGGGAATTCCTGCGACTCTTCCCCACCAACGACCGGGCGCCCGACGCGCTCTATTTCATCGGTGAGTCGTTCGCCGGGGAGAACACGGATTCGGCCGCCGCGGTGTATCAACAGGTCGTGAAGACGTATCCGACTTCGCCGCGGGCCCCATCGGCGCTCTACAAGCTGGGCTTCCTCGCCGAGCAGCGGGGCGACAAGGCGGCCGCGCGGACGTACTACGCCCGGGTGATCGCCGTTTACGCCCGCGCTCCAGAGGCCAACCTCGCGCGCGACAAGCTCCAGCGCCTGGGGCGGTAGCCACTCCAGGGCCGGGGGCCGGGGTCGGGGGGGGCCGGCGTGTCGGAGACTCGTGACAACCGGGCCGAGATGCCCTTCCTCGACCACGTCGAGGAGCTGCGCTGGCGCATCCTCTACAGCCTGCTCGCGATCGTCGTCGGGACGCTGGCGGGCTGGATCATCGTCGAGCACGTGGACGTCATCGGTCTGCTCATGCGGCCGATCGCGCCGCTCATTCCGGGCGGCAAGCTCCGTGTCACCGGTCCCACCGAGCCGTTTTTCATCACCCTGAAGTTCGCCTTCGTGCTGGGGCTGGTCATTGCGTCGCCGGTGGTCGGATACCATGTGTGGGCCTTCCTGGTGCCGGCGCTCTACCCTCGGGAGCGGCGACTCATTGTGCCGGCGCTGACGGTCGGCGCCCTCCTGTTCCTGGCGGGAGCCGCCGCGGCCTACCTCTGGGTGCTGCCGCGGGCGTTGGCCGTGCTCTTGAGCTTCCAGCAGGGGGTGTTCGACCCCCTCATCACGGCGGACAAGTACTTCGCGTTCGCGGCGCAGCTGATCATCGCGTTCGGCCTCGTGACCGAGCTGCCGCTGGTGATCGTGATCCTGGCTGCGCTCGGGCTCGTCACGCCACAGTTTCTGGCGCGCAACCGCCGCTACGCGATCGTGATCTCGGCGGTGGCCGCCGCACTGCTGGCGCCGCCCGACGCCGTCTCCATGGTCCTGATGATGGTGCCGTTGTGGCTCCTCTACGAGGTCGGGATCTGGTGCGCGTGGGTGGTCGACAGGCGCCGCGCGCGCCGAGCCCGAGCGGCGCGGGGGGCGGCGAGCGCTGCCGGGCTCGCGGCGCTGCTGTTGCTGGCGGCCGGCGCGCTCGGCGCCCAGACACCGCTCCCCCGCCGACCGGCCCGACCCGACACGACGCCGCGGACCGCCGCGGACTCGGCCGCCCAGGGCCGCCTCGACACCGCGACCGCCCGCCGGCTCGGCTTCCCGACCGGGCCGACCCGGAGCTTCCCAGCGTCCGACGCGGTGATCGACTCCCTCCTCAAGCTGCACGGATACCGCGTCACGCAGTATGTCGCCGACACCCTGATCGTCCAAGGCGGCGATACGCAGACCATTCATCTGCGCGGCGAGGCGTTCGTGGAGCGCGAAGGGACGAAGCTCGAATCGGACTCGATCCGATATCATCAGCGGAGCTGCCGGCTCGATGCGATCGGTGATCCTCGCTTGTTCGACCAGGCGACGGTGATGGTGGGGGAAGCGATGCGGTACGATACGTGCGTCAAGCGTGGGACCGTACACAACGCGCTCACCAACTTCCAGCAGGGCCCCGGCCGGTGGTACGTGCGCGGCGACCTCGCGGTCGACTCGGGCTCCACCCGCCTGTATGGCGCCAAGAGCGAGGTCACCTCCGACGAGAACCCCGTTCCGGATTACCACTTCTCCACCGGCGAGATGAAGTGGTTGAACAAGAACGTGATGGTGGCGCGCCCGGCCGTACTGTATGTCCACGACGTCCCGATCCTGTGGCTGCCGTTCATCTTCCAGGACGTCCGGAAGGGGCGGCGCAGCGGCATCCTGGTGCCGCGCTTCGGCCTGAACGACATCGTCCGCCCCGTCCGCAGCTACCAGCGCCACGTGCTGAACGTCGGGTACTACCTCGCCATCAACGACTACCTCGATTTCCTCGTTTCGGCGGACTGGTACGCCGCGCGATACCTATCGCTCCGAGCCAAGAGCAGCTATCGGTGGCTCGACCGGTTCATCGACGGCGGTATCTCGTTCGAGCGTTACGGCCTGCTCGACGTCCCCGGCTCCTCCATCCGCCTCGGCTGGCAGCACCAGCAGCGGTTTTCGTCGCGTACGCGGTTCAGCGCGAGCGTCGACTATTCGAGCAACACCCGTGTCATTCAGACCAACACGGTGAACCCGTTCCTCGCGACCGCGGCCCTCGCCTCGCAGATGAGCTTCACCAAGCAGTTCGACTGGGGGACGCTCAGCGTCGGCGGAAACCGGCGGCAAGAGGTCGGGAGCGGTCTCGTGTCGCAGACCATACCGACGGTGAACCTCGCGCCGTCCCCGATCAACATCACGCCGTCCATCACCTGGTCGCCCGGGTTCTCGTTCAACAATCAGCAAGCGTTCCACCAGGTCCAGGCGCCGGTGTTTCTACCCGGCGGCGCCCTGGACACGCTGTTCGCCGACAACCGGGCCACGACCCTGAGCTTTCAGACACCGCTCCGCGTCGGGCCCTGGAACTGGAGCAATACCTTCGACGTGGCGGACAACATCAGCAACGCGCGGCAGCAGTTCGACATTCCGGATACGACCGTCCCGGGCGGGCGCCGCCGAGTGCTCTTCGACCAGACGTTCAGTACGACCATCAATTGGCAAACCGGGATCAACCTGCCTTCCCTGTTCACGGGAACCTGGAAGCTCCAGCCGGCCATCGCGGTCGTGAACCAGACGTCTCAGGGGCCGTTCATGGTCCGAAATCAGTTCACGAACGGGCAATTCCTCAGGCAAGGCAAGCGGCTCCAGTTCAGCGCC
>QHTS01000051.1 GCA_003220905.1 Gemmatimonadota bacterium
CCCGAGCCGTCGCGACGTCGAACCAGCCGTCGTCCGCCTTGCGGATCTTCTCCACCGTATCGGTGACGATCTCCGCGCCGAACTTCTTCGCATGCTCCGCCATCTGCTGCGCGAGCTCCCACCCTTTGATGCTCTCGAACCCGATGTAGTCCTCGATCAGGTCGGTGTTCAAGAGCTCGCCGCCCGGGGCGCCGCGCTCGATCGTCAGAGCCTTGAGCATGCCGCGCCCCGCGTACATCGCGGCGCACAGCCCGGCGGGCCCGGCGCCGACGATGATCACATCGTATGGGTGTTTAACGTTATCCCTCATCGGTCCTCAGTTCTTCGTCCGCAACCCGCAACTCCAGTCGCGGCGGCTCGGCATCGCCGGCGAGCGCTCGCGCCAGCTGCTCGCGAAACCGAACCGTCTCGACTTCGACATCGGGCCGCTGCGGGCCCTCCAGCTTCTCGAGCGCCGACCCGCCCACCACCGCCACGCCATGCCGGTTCCCCCGCTCTTGATGGAGCAACGCCGCCGCCGCCTGGATCAATCCCTGCCAAACGCGTGCCGCGGCCTCGTCGCCGTCACCAATTATAGAACGCCAGACGGTTTCCAGGGCCTCGTGGGCGAGCCAGTATTCGCCGGCGTTGAAGAGGTCACGGGCGCGCTGGAGCGTCGTCCGGCGGACCTCGGGAGTCATCCCGCTGCCGCCTGTGCCGCCCCGATCCGCAACAGGTTCAGAGCCCCATGGCACGAGCTGATCGTCCCCACCAACACCGCCGCCGCCGCGCCGCTCTCGCCCGCGGCCCGCACCATCGCGTCGCCCTCGAGGACGGCGTCCACGGCGAAGGTGCCGACGCCGAACACGTGATGGCGGCACACGAACAGCGCCGGTCCATGCACCGGCTCGCCCGCCGCCCGCAGCCGCTCCGCCAGGCCACGTACGGCGTCCCCCATCTCCCACGTCCGCGCGCTCCCGATGGCCGGGCAGACGGCGGGCTCGATGCAGTGTGTGGGACAGATCCAGTCGGCGAACGAGACATACCGGGTGCGGTCGGGTCCTGTGCGGTCGTAGGGCGTCCCCGGCTCACCCGGCACGGGGGCTACGTCGATGGCGCGCCCCGGCCACCGCTCGCGCGCGCGGGCCAGCACCCACTGGAACATGAGGTGCGGCATGAGCGGCGACGGCACGATGTAGTCCGGCGACCCCGCCGCCGCCGCGCGGGCGGCTCCGCCCAGGAGCTCACCGAAATAGTCGTCCCACTGGCGCACCACGAAGGCGCGGTCCGGGGCCTCGCCCAGCTCCACCCGTGCCCGACAGGCGGGGTCACGATCGACGACCACTACGCGCCGGAAGCGCGCCTTGCCTCGCTCCTTGGCTTTGGCGAGCTGCCCCGCGTAGAACGTCCCGTAGCAGCCGCCACCGACGACCACCACGTCGCGCATGACGGCCGGTTCGCTCACGCCTAGACGTCTCCCCCGGTCACCGGCAGGATTTCGCCGCTCACGCCCCGCGCGTCGTCGCTCGCGAGGTACAGCACCGCGGCTACGAGCTCATCCAGCTCCACCCACCGCACCTTGGCGCCCTGCATCTGCGCGAGATTGTCGGCCGTCTTCATCGTGCCAGGTGCGACGGCGTTCACGCGGATGCGGTCATCGCGGAGCTCTTTCGCCAACGCGCGGGTGAGCCCGGCCACGGCGGACTTGGCGGCGCTGTACGCCGCCATCTGACTCTGCGGCTTCAAGACCGCCGCGGAGGCGAAGTTCACGATCGCCCCGCCCCCGCGATCGCGCAGCGCGGGGATCGCCGCCTGCGACACGTAAAACGTCGTCTTGATGTTGATCGCGAGCTCGAGCTCCAGGCGCTCGGGCTTGAGATCGAGCACCGGACCGTAGTTCACGAGCCCGCCGGCGACGTTCACCACGACGTCGAGCCCCCCGAAGCGCTCCCGCGCCCCAGCGATCACCCGGCGGGCGGCGTCCGGCGTGGTGAGATCACCCGCCACGGCATGGACGGCGAAGCCCTCCGCCGTGAATTCCTTCGCGCGGTCGACCAGCCCGGCCGCGTTCACGTCGGCGATGACGAGCTGGGCGCCCGCTCGACCGAACCCCCGGGCGACCGCGTGGCCGATCTGGCCCACGCGACCCACACCCGTGACGACCGCGACCTTGCCGCGAAGCTCAGGAGGCATGCGCGACGATCTCTTCCACCGGCGGAGCGCCGCGCTGCGCGAAGGCAACCGTGCCGTCCCGCTGCACGACGTACACCGAGCGCTGGATGCCCTTACCGTCGTCTTTCAGAGCGTGGTAGGCCCGGGCGATCGCGCGGTCGGGGTCAGAGAGCAGCGGAAAATTGAAGTGGAGCTTCTGGACGTAGCTCGCGTGGCTCTTGACGCCGGCGGGGTTGACGCCGAACGGTTGGATCCCCGCTCTTTGGAACTTGGCCATCTCGTCGCGCACGGCGGAGAGTTGACGGTTTCAGCCGGGGGTGTTGTTTCCCGGATAGAACACGAGCGCGACCTGTTTGGCCTTCAGCACGTCCGCCAGGCTGTAGGTCTTGCCATCCGACGCGGCAGCGGTGAACAGGGGTGCCTTGCTGCCGACGGCCAGGAGCTCGCTCATGGTGCGTCCCCACGGTTCTGTGCGACGCCTTCGCGTGACGCCATTGCTCGACGTTCTTCCAGTTTTTCCAGCCAGTCCATCGGGATGTCCAACCCGCCGAGCGGCGCGTGGGAATCCCCGAGCTCCATGTCGCCGTGCCAGTCCGAGCCGCCGCTGATGGCCAGGCCGAGACGCTGGGCGATTCCGGTGAG
>QHTS01000309.1 GCA_003220905.1 Gemmatimonadota bacterium
ACCGCCACCGAGATCCTCAGCGAGTGCGGGGGGGGCGCGCGCGTCCAGCTCACGTACAGGGGACTGAGCGAATCGGGGACGCTCGAAGCGGGCGCACCCGGCAAGGAGGGCGAGACGTTCCTCGCGGACTACCACGATGCCGAGGGCCGTCATGTGAGCGCGCGTTTCGAGGGGCTCCCGGCCGGCTTCCCCGGCGAGGTGTTGCGCTCCACGATCGAGATCGCGACGCACCTGGCCGTCATGGTGGCACGTCGCAGCGGGCTCGAGCGCGAGCGCCGGCTCGGCACGTTCCTGGTGGAGCTGTCGCGCTGGCTCTTGGCGGCGCCGGAGCGCGAGCTGCTGCTCCGCTACACGCTCCAGAGCGTCACGAGCCTGGTCGATGCGCAGGGCGCGTACGTGGCACTGCGCGGCGCCGGTCCCGACACGCTGCGCGTCGCCTCGACCGTGGGACAGTGCGTGGAGCTCGACGGTGCCGAGATCGCGATCGATGCGAGCGCCACAGGACGCGTGATCCGGACCGGCGAGCCGTTTCTCACCGACGACATTCTGAGCGAAGCCGACGCCCAGCGCGCGTTGTCGCCGTCCGGCATGGCGCGGGCCGCGATGATCGCGCCCCTGCGGACCTCGAGCGGCGTCGCGGGCGCGGTGGGAGTGGTGCGCTACCTGCGCACCGGTGCGGAGCAGCCGCTGCCCTTCACGCTCATGGAGCTGCAGTATCTCACCGCGGTGGCGGCTTATATCGCCGGCGGGCTCGAGCTCTCAGAAGCGGTGAGCGGCGCCCGCGCCGCGGCGGAACGGGCCCATGCCATGGTGGACGGCAGCCCGCTCCCGATGGCGCTGGTGGAGCGGAGCGGCCGCATCCAGCAGCTCAACCAGGCGGCGTGCCGCCTGCTGGGCATCCCGTCCGAAGCACAGGCGCTCGGGATGCATCTCGAGGCGCTCGGCCTGTCCCCCAGCGAGATCTCGCTGCACCTCGTGCTGGCGCGCCCGCGCGACGGCACCCCGTGGCACGGGCGGGTGCTCGTGACCCAGCCGTCCGGGGATCGCCGCATCTGCGACTGCACCATCACCGGGCTCTCGGGCGTCGGACCGGACAACCTGTTGGTGGCGCTGTACGACCGGACCGACGAGCTGCGCGCGCAGCGCGAGCTGATCGCGCGCGAGAAGCTCGCGACCGTCGGCGAGATCGCCAGCGGCGTGGCGCACGAGGTGAACAACCCGCTGGCGGCGATCCGGATGGAGGCGGAGCTGCTCGGCCGCGCCAGCAAGGATCCCGACACCAGCACCACGGCGGCGACCATCACGCGTGAGGTGGATCGTGCCGCGCGGATCGTCCGCAGCCTGCTGCGGCTCGCCCGGCGCGCCGACACGACCCCAACGCGGGTCCAGATGAACGACCTGGTGCACGACGTCGCCGAGATCCGTCAACGGGTGCTGCGCGCCGAGAGCGTCGAGTTTCGTACGACGCTCGACCAGTCCGCGCCCGCCGTGCTGGGCCTGGGTCAGGAGCTGCAGCAGGTCGTGATCAATCTCGTGACCAATGCGGAGTACGTGGTGCGCGGCCGGAAGCCCGCCATCGTCCAGCTCCGGACGCAGGCCCGCGAGGGTTGGGTCCGGTTGACGGTGGACGACTCGGGGCCGGGCATTCCCCGGGAGATCCGGGGCCGCATCTTCGATCCCTTCTTCACCACCAAGGGCCCCGACGAGGGGACGGGCCTCGGCCTCGCGATCTGCCAGCGCGTGGTGACCGAGGTCGGGGGGAAGATCTGGATCGAAGAGTCGGAGCTCGGAGGCGCGAGGTTCGTGGTCGAGCTGCCGGCCGCCCCCGAGCATGTGGAGACGAGGCACCTCGGCTGAGCCGGCGCTCAGTGCTCCAGGATGCGGCTGCGGTAGAACCCGAGCACGATCAGGCCCGAGGCCCCGAGCGCCACCAGCAGCGCGGTGAGTCGCCAGTCGAACCCGAACCGCGCGGCCCCGACGGCGGCGACGACGAGCCAGGCGGCGCTCGCGAGGAAGCCGAGGATCACGACTTCCTTCCGCGCCATCAGGATGCCGAAGACGTAGCCCCAGCTGAACCCGCACACGGCGAGGAACATCAGGCCGTGCGGGATCTTGACGGGGTCGATCAAATTGAGCGACCCCGCGAAGAAGCAGAACAGTCCGAGTACCGTGTAGCTCGCGAGGTGCAGCGCGAGCGGGAGGGGAACGGTCCCCATGCGGTTGAAGGTCATGGCAAGAAAGTAGACGCCAAGACGCACAGACGCCAAGACGCCTAGGACGCACATGCAGGCCACACGCACATATCTGGAGCTCTCGCGGGCGAGCCAATTCAAACCGGGGTTCGGCGCGTTCCCCGACCTCGTGGTCGAGCGGGTCGAGCGGCCGACGCCCGCGCTGTATCGCGAGTGCTACCGCACCGTCGGCGAGGCCTACCACTGGCGCGACCGTTGGGACTGGACCGACGAAGAGATCCGCGCGCACCTGGCGCAGCCCGGGATCACGCTGCACGTCGCGCGGCGCCGCGGCGCGCTCGCGGGGTGGTACGAGCTGCGCCGGGTGCCCGAGGACCGCTCCGTCGAGATCGCCTACTTCGGGCTCCTCCCGGGCGCGATCGGCCAGGGCCTCGGCAAGCATCTCCTCTCTTGCGCGGTGCGCGACGCCTGGGCCCTCGGGCCTTCGCGCGTGTGGCTCCATACCTGCACGCTCGATCATCCCCACGCGCTGCCCAATTACCGGAAGCGCGGCTTCACGCCGTACAAGACGGAGACCTACGAGGTTAACTTCCCCCCGTGAACTTCACGCTGTCGCGGACCCACAAGCTGATCATCGCCGCCGTGCCGATCGTGCTCGTGCTCCTGTTGGTCCTGTATACCTGGACGGCCCTGACGTGGACCTACTCGAGCGGAGAGCGCGCCGGCTACGTGCAGAAGTTCTCCAAGAAGGGGTGGATCTGTAAGACCTGGGAGGGCGAGCTGGCGCTCGTGTCCATCCCGGGGACGATGTCGGAGAAGTTTTACTTCACGGTGCGGGACGATTCCGTCGCCGCACGCATCAACCAGGCCATGGGCAAGCGCGTGGCGCTGACCTACCAACAGCACATGGGCATCCCGACGAGCTGCTTCGGAGAGACGCAGTACTTCGTCGCGGGCGTGAAGGTCGTGGAATGACGACATCGAACAGTTTCGGCGCGCGGGCGCCGCTCAAGACCGCCGGCGGCACCTTCGAGATCTTCCGACTGGACGCGCTCGAGCGCCGCGGCCTCCCCGTCGCTCGCCTCCCGTACTCGCTCCGCATCCTGCTCGAAAACCTGCTGCGCCGCGAGGACGGGCGCACGGTGGCCCCGGCGGAAATCGAGCGACTCGCGCGCTGGGACCCGAAGAAGACTCCCGACGACGAGATCGCCTTCATGCCGGCGCGCGTCCTCATGCAGGACTTCACCGGCGTTCCGGCGGTCGTGGACCTCGCCGCCATGCGCGACGCGATGCAAGGCATGGGCGGCGACCCGAAACAGGTCAACCCGCTGCTCCCCGCCGAGCTCGTGATCGACCACTCCGTGATCGTGGATGAGTTCGGCACGCCTACCGCGTTCCAGGTGAATGCCGACCTCGAGTTCCAGCGCAACCGCGAGCGGTACGCCCTGCTGCGGTGGGCGCAGCGCACGTTCCAGGGATTCCGCGTCGTGCCGCCCGACACCGGCATCGTGCACCAGGTCAACCTCGAATACCTGGCACGGGTCGTCTTTACAGGCCCCGGCGGCTCCGCCGACGCCACATCGCCAAGTCGCCAAGGGTCGATGCCGCAAGCCTATCCCGACACCCTCGTGGGCACCGACTCACACACCACGATGATCAACGGGCTGGGCGTGCTCGGCTGGGGCGTTGGGGGGATCGAGGCGGAAGCCGCGATGCTGGGGCAGCCGGTCTCGATGCTGATCCCCCAGGTCGTGGGCTTCCGACTCATCGGCAAGCTCAGCGAGGGCGCGACCGCGACCGACCTCGTGCTGACCGTGACGGAGATGCTCCGCAAGAAGGGAGTGGTCGGAAAGTTCGTCGAGTTCTACGGTCCCGGGATCGCCACCCTGCCCCTCGCCGACCGCGCGACCATCGGCAACATGGCGCCCGAGTACGGTGCCACCGTGGGGATCTTCCCGGTGGATCAGGAGACCCTGCGCTACCTCGAGTTCACGGGCCGGCCGAAGGAGCAGGTGCAGCTGGTCGAGGCGTATATGAAGGAGCAGGGGCTGTTTCACTCGGGCGCCGCGGCGGAGCCGGTGTACGCCGATACCGTCTCGCTCGACCTCGCGACGGTCGAGCCGAGCCTCGCCGGGCCGCGGCGGCCGCAGGACCGGGTGTCGCTGCGCGATCTGCCCCGGAACTTCCATCTCGCGCTCCCGGCGCTGGTCAAGCCCACGTCGCCGATCGCGCCGGTCGTGAACTCAGGTCCCTGGGAGGCCGAGGGCGGCAACGTCGCGACCGCGGTGGACGCGCCGCCGCGACGCCGCACCCACATCGATCTGCAGCTCGACGGCGTGGACTGCAAGCTGCGGCACGGCTCCGTCGTGATCGCCGCGATCACGAGCTGCACCAACACCTCGAATCCGTCGGTGATGATCGCGGCAGGGCTCGTGGCGAAGAAGG
>QHTS01000310.1 GCA_003220905.1 Gemmatimonadota bacterium
TGCGGCCCGTTCCACGAGAGGCGACGTCACGAGGCCCCCAGCCACAAGAACAAAAGACCCCGGTCCGAGAACTGTCTCGTACCGAGGTCGACTCCTTGCGGATCGAACCGCGTGTGCTGCACGGGGCCTACTGTCTCCCCGCAAGACATACGATGCATGATCTGTAACAGCCGTTCAAGGGGGATGCCCGGGCCGAGAATCGAACTCGGATGGGGTCGCCCCCACCGGATTTTGAGTCCGGCGCGTCTGCCAGTTCCGCCACCCGGGCGCTCGGCTAGCTCTTCGGAGGCGCGATCCGCTCGGCGTCCCGCTGCTTGGCGAGCATGCGTTCCGCGAAGTCCAGCCGCTCCTCGACATCGGCCAGCCGTCGCTGCACGTCCTCGAGCGCATCGAGTCGTGTCTGCACGTCTTCACTCCCGCCCACCCGCTTCTGCAGGTCTTCGACCGCCTGCGCGAGGTCGCGCCGGGATGCCCTCCGGCCGCCGAGCCGATCAGGAGGTCCCAACCGCCCCGCGATCGCTTTGCCGATCGAGACGGCCATGATGATGAACCCCACGCCGACGGCCCAATCGGGGATACCGAACATACGCCTCCTGGCGCGAGCCCCTAACTTAGCCGCCCGGCCGCGCGGGCGGGACCCTCGTCCAACGCCGGTCGGTCGGCATGTGAACTGCCCGCCGTGTGTCGGATGTCACAGTCCCAACCCGCCGGCGGCCGACATGATATGGCACGCGCGACCACCGGGTGCGCGGACGCCCTGAATTCGCAAGTCGACCGTCGCTCGGAGAGCGCGCATGCCGCACGTGCAATACTGGGCCCGAGTGCGGGCCGGGATGGATTGCCCATTGCGCCGCGGCGCGTGGTATCGCGTCGTGGAGCTCACCCCCGGCGAGACGGTGCTCGAGGTGAACAGCCGCCTGCTCCGCGTCCCGCGGGCCTTCCTGCAGATCCTGCCGCTCCGCCCCCCCATGTGGTCCCTCGTCCGGCGCAGGCCCGACGACGCGGCCCCCGCCGCCGAGGATGGGAAGTACGCCGTCTGCCCGAGCTGCTGCGAGCGCAGCCCCGTGGTCGACTCCGCGTCCACCCTGCGCTGCCGACGATGCGGCGCAGTGTCCGCGATCGCGTGGTCGGACTCACCCTGGCGTGCCTTCGAAGTGCTGCCGGGCCGGCCGGCGGCCGGCGCGCTGGCGCGTGCCCGCGCGGTCGCACTGCGCGCGCTCGCCACGGCGTTCGGCTTGCGACCGTGACGCACAAATAGATAAAGACGCTTCGCAGCGACGTGCGGTAACGCCCCCAAAATGAAGTGAAAATTCGGCGGTTGCCGATGCGCCACGGTCTTGTGCGCGCACCGCAACGTCGTTCTGCCGCCGTCGACCCCGCATGCGTGGACGCTCCGCATTCGGGCGTCCGCCTGTCCAGGTACACCTCTTGCCCCGACATACGCGGGTCCTGGCGTTCGGTGCCAGTCGGAGGGGCCCGCCACGTCGTCGTAGTCGGCCACCACCTTTTAGGGAAAGAGAGGCAACCATGTGGACCGGAACACTCCGGAGGGCGGCAGCCCTGCTCGGGGCGCTCTTCCTGGCTGGCGCGTGTACGGAGGGGTCGTCCAATGCGCCCATCACGTCACCGTCCTTCGCCGCATCGTCGTCGTCGTTGCCCCACATCAACAACACCAGTCTTCCGATCCCGGTCACCATCTCCGCCGACTTCTCGGCGTACGACTGCAGCAACAATCCGGGACCACGCATCACGTTCTCGGGGGGCTCCTTCCTCGGCGGGTATGGCGTCGAGATGACCTTCACGAACAACATGAAGGGCACTCACACCTACACCGACGGCCATACCGTCGACGTCACAGTCATGCCAGCCGATGAACAGATCGTGATTCCGAAGCAGCCCGTGCTGGGTGGGGCGGGCGGCAATCCGTTCATCTGGGTGCAGTTTGTCGGCGCAAACGGTGCCGCGCTGAGCGACGAGATCTTCGTCGGCCGCTGCGTCCAGGGAGCGGGCTGGCACGTGACCCAGTCGGCCGTCACCACCGCCTCGGCGTACGCGACGTTCACGGTGACGGGCTGCGAGAACAGCCCTGGGCCGTACATCAACTTCACCAGCGGGGTGACCATGGCGGGCATGTCCGCTCGGATCATCTTCCGCAATAACGACAACCCGGTGGGTGGGCCGCACGAAGCCGACGTGACGCGCAACGTCACCGTCATCCCGGCGGGCCTGAACTTGACCTTCCCGAAACAGCCGGTGCTGGGCGGGGTCGGCGGCAATCCATGGATCTTCGCCGGCTTCACCGACGCCGACGGGACCGAGCTGGGTGAGCCAACGCTGCTCGGCCGTTGCGAGCAGCTGAGCAAGGTGCTGAGCTGAGCCTCGCGTAGGGCACGAGGGGCGGGCGGTCGATTCTCCGGCACCCGCCCCGTCGTTGCCCGTCGAGGCTCGCTACGGCCTCGCTCGCTTCCGCACTCCGCCGCGCGGTCCCCCCCCCGGCACCTGCCGCCGCTCCTCGCGACGGTGTCGCACGACCTCCGCCACCCGCTCCTGGAACCGGCGGCGCTCCTCCTGATACCGCGCGCGCTGCACCGGGGAGAGATACGCTTGCATCTCGCGATCCTCGCTGCGATTGATCTCCTGCAGCGTGCGCTGGTTCTCCTGCCGCTCGTTCATCAGTTGCTTCACGCGCTCCTGGTTCGGCGCTCCCGCGGCCAACTCGGCGTTCAGGGTCTCCGTGATCTCGCGCTGGCGCCCGCGGAGCGGCTGCCGCTGCTCCTCGAAGCGCTGCTCGGTCCCTTGCAGCTTTGCCGTCTGTTCGTCGCTCAACGCCAGGGTCGATCGGACGTGCTCGTTCCACCTTTGTCTGATACGCTTCCGGAGGTCTCGCGCCTGCGCCCCATCCGGCGCCGCGGACCCCGAGTCGCCCGGCAGCTGGGCCACGAGCGTCTGCGCCATCGTGAGCATGAGGATCCACACGAACCGCTTCATTCATCCCTCCAGGGACCGGAGCAGCGCTCGCAGCTCGAGCGCGCTCAAGTCTTCGAGACTCACGTCCTGCGCGGAAACCGTCTCCTCTTCCCCGCCAGGCTGCTGGCCCACTGCCTCGAGCAGCTGCCGCAGCTGGTCGGCGGAGAGATCGTTCAGCTCCGCGCCGGCGGCCGTGGCCAACGCCGTCGTCGTGGGTCGATCGTGCCCGAGGCTCCGCACGACGACTCCCGCGCCGACGACGAGCACCAGCACCGCCGCGATCCGGAGCCACGCCGGCCGAATCCATCCCAACACGCGAATCTCGGCGCGCGGCTCCGTCCGCAAGCGTGCCACGACGGCCTGCGCCGTGCGTTCGACGTCGAGCCGCTCCGCCGCGCGGGCCCCGAGGCGCCGTGCCACCTCCTGCAACTTGTCGTCGTGCAACGTGGCGTCGTCGTTCATTTCATATGCTCCTTCAATCGCCTCACGGCATGGTGGTAATGCACGCGGGCCGCGCCCGGCGTCGTCCCGAGCGCCGCCGCAATCTCCTCGTACTCGAGCCCCTGCTGGGCCCGCAGCAGGAACACCTCACGCTGCATGCGGGGGAGCTGCTCCAGCCCCGCCACGAGCCGCCGCTCCGCCTCGCCGGCGACCGCCCGCTCGTGCGGGTCGCCATCGGTGGCCCGCAGGTCCTCCGCGAGCGGCACCACGCGCGCCCGCCGGGACCGCCGGTGCGCGTCCTTCAAGACGTTGCCGCCGATCGTCATCAACCAGGTGCGAAATTGACACTGGCCACGGAACCGCCCGAGCCCGCGGAAGGCACGGATGAAGGTCTCCTGCACCAAGTCGTCCACGTCGGCCGCCAGGGCTCCCGCGCCGGCCAAGAACCGGGCGAGCGCGCGCGCGTGACGGCGGACCAGTTCGGCCGCCGCCGGCTCGTCGCCACCGTGCCAGGCAGCGATCAACGCCGCATCGGTCGAAACCGCGGCGACGGGCTCGGCGGGAGTCATGCGCGTTGGTACGGTGGACGTTGGGGTGACGCAAATATTAAGGTTGGAGAAGGTTTGTGGAGGTTGGAGGGGGTTGCCCCGATCCTCGACCAACCTCCCCTACCCTCCCCCAACCTCTGCAACCTGCCCCAACCTTGCAATCATCGGTGCCAGCCCTTACGTTGAAAGTTCGAACAACCGTTCGAACCCCATGCGTCCCTACGACGAGCGGCTCGATCATTTCCTCTCCCGGGCGGCGAAGGTCTTCGCCGACCAGGGCTATCACTCGACCACGATGCGCGATCTCGCCGCGGCGACCGACATGTCGCTCGCCGGCATGTACTACTACGTCCGCGGCAAGGAGGAGCTCCTCTTCCGAATCCAGGAGCGCTGCTTCATGCGAGTGCTCGCGGGCGCGGAGAGCGCGCTCGCGGGCCTCGGCGACGCCGACCCGAGCGGGCGGCTGCAGGCCTTCATCCGCCATCACGTGACCTTCTTCGCCGCCCACATGGCCGAAATGAAAGTCCTGTCGCACGAAGCGAATTCCCTCACCGGCGAGCGCCAGCGGAAGGTCGACGCGATCAAGCGACGCTACGTGGACCTACTCGAGGGGCTCCTCAAGGATGTTGCGCCGGACGAGTCGGCGGTGGACCGCAGCGCCGCCACCTACACGCTCTTCGGCATGATGAACTGGATCTACAACTGGTACGACCCCGCAGGCGAGATCGATCCCGAGCGCCTGGCGGACCTCATCGCGCGCACGTTCATTGGTGGGTTCGCCGAGGCGCGTTCCACGGTTCACGGAGGCTGACGGCTCATGGCTACGATGACGGAACCCAAGGCCGAGACGAAGCGGCTGGTCCACTATATGGTCGAAGGCGGCGTTGCGATCGTCGAGCTGGACGACGCGCCCGCCAATACGTACACCTACGAGATGATGCGTCAGCTCGACGAGGCGATCCTCCAGGCGCGCTTCGACGAGGGCGTCTACGTGGTGGTGCTGCGCGGTCACGGCGACAAGTTCTTCTCGGCCGGCGCGAACATCGGCATGCTCAACAGCGTGACCCCGCGCTTCAAGTTCTTCTTTTGCCTGCACGCCAACGAGACCCTCAACCGCTTGGAGCAGACGCCGAAGCTCACGATCGCCGCGCTGAACGGGCACACCGTGGGCGGGGGGCTCGAGATCGCGATGGCGTGCGACATCCGGCTCGCCAAGGAGAACGCCGGCAAGATCGGCCTCCCCGAGGTGAACCTTGGCGTGCTTCCCGGCACCGGCGGGACCCAGCGGTTGGCGCGGCTGGTCGGCAAGGCGCGGGCGATCGAGCTGATGGCGAAGGGCGAGCTGTTCTCATTCGATCGCGCCAAGGAGCTCGGCATCCTGAATGAGATCTTCCCCGCCAAGGAGTTTTGGGAGCAGGTGATGCTCTACGCCAAGCAGTTCTGCCCCCCGCACAAGGCCTCCAAAGCGGTGGGCCTGATCAAGCGGTCCGTGCAGACGGGCGCCGAGATCCCCTTCGAGTCGGCCCTCGCCCTCGAGCGCGAATTGCAGCAGCAGCTGTTCCAGAGCGAGGACGCGAAGGAGGGCATCGCCGCCAACGTCGAGAAACGAGTCGCGGAGTTTAAGGGCCGGTGAAGACCGACCTGTTGATCGGGAACGAATGGCGTGGCACCGCCAAGCGCTACTGTCTCACCAATCCTGCCACCGAGGAGCGGCTCGCCGAGGTGGCCGAGGCGGGCGAGGCGGAGGTCGACGCCGCCGTGCAGGCGGCGCGCGCCTGCCTCGACTCGAAGGCGTGGCGCGAGCTGCCGCCACGCAAGCGCGGCCAGCTGCTGTATCGCATCGCCGAGCTCTTGGAGCAGCGCTCCCCGGAGATCGCCGAAGTCGAGACGAAGAACAACGGCAAGCCCCTGTTCGAGTCGAAGATCGACGTCGCGATGGCCGTCGAAACCTTCCGCTACTACGCCGGCTGGGCCGACAAGCTCACGGGGGACACCCTACCCGTGAGCGGCAGCTTCTTCACCTACACGTTGCGCGAGCCGGTGGGCGTCGTGGGCGCGATCGTGCCGTGGAACTTCCCGCTGAACCTCGCCTCGTGGAAGGTGGCCCCCGCGCTCGCGGCCGGATGCACGGTCGTGCTCAAGCCGGCGCACGAGACGCCGCTGACCGCCCTGCTGCTCGGGGACATCGCGGTCGCGGCAGGCCTGCCGCCGGGCGCGCTCAACGTAGTGCCGGGGCCCGGCGCGACCGCCGGCGCCGCGCTGGTGCGCCATCCGCTCGTGGACAAAATCGCCTTCACGGGCTCGACCGAAGTCGGTCAGTGGATCATGCGCGAGGCGGCGGCGACTGTGAAGCGCGTCACGCTGGAGCTGGGTGGCAAGAGTCCGAACATGATATTCGCCGACGCCGACCTCCCGGCGGCCGTGCGCGGCGCGCAGAACGGGATCTTCTATGGAAAGGGCGAAGTCTGCGCGGCGGGATCGCGGCTCCTCGTGGAGCAGGCGGTGCACGATCAGGTCGTCGAGCAGCTCGCGGACCGGGCCAAGAAGCTCACGCCCGGCGATCCGTTCGATAAGAACACCCGCCTGGGTACGATCGTGTCGAAGCGTCAGCAGGAGACGATCCTTTCCTACATCGCGGCGGGAGAGAAAGAGGGCGCCCGCCTGGTGGCGGGCGGCAAACCGGCGAAGGTGAACGGGAAGGGCTACTACGTCGAGGCCACCGTCTTCGACGGCGCGAAGCCCGGCATGAAGATCGTGGATGAAGAGATCTTCGGCCCGGTGCTCTCGGTGCTGACATTCGCGGACGAGGCCGAGGGCATCCAGCTCGCCAACCGCTCGATGTACGGCCTCGCCGCCGGGATCTGGACGAAGGACGTCCAGAAGGCGCACCGCGTGGCCCGCGCCATCAAGGCGGGGACGGTCTGGGTGAATACGTACAACTTCTATGATCCGGCGGCCCCGTTTGGGGGCTACAAGTTCTCGGGCTTCGGGCGAGACCTGGGACGCGAGGCGCTGGACAACTATACGGAGCTCAAGACGGTGTGGGTTGGATTATGAATGCGGAGTGCGGAATGCGGAATGCGGAATTGAAGGGCCGCGTTCGGTGAACGAGGCTTACATCTGTGCGGCGCTACGTACTCCCGTTGGAAAACACGGCGGGGCGCTGGCGGGGGTGCGCGCTGATGACTTGGCCGCCGTCCCGATCAAGGCGGTCGTGGAGGGCAGCGGGATCGATCCGCTCGCGATCGACGACGTGATCCTCGGCTGCACCAATCAAGCGGGAGAGGACAACCGCAACGTGGCCCGGATGGCGCTGCTCCTCGCGGGTCTTCCGGTAGAGGTCCCCGGCCAGACGGTGAACCGGTTGTGCGGCTCGGGCCTCCAGGCGGCGGCGAGTGCGG
>QHTS01000311.1 GCA_003220905.1 Gemmatimonadota bacterium
GAGCGGCTGGTTCCAACGGCAGATCGCGCGCTCCGCGGAGCAGTTCCAGCGCGATGTCGAAGCCGGCGGTCGCGTCCTGGTCGGGGTGAACGACTACCTGAGCGCGGACGACCACCCCGTCGAGATCCTCAAGGTTTCTGATGACGCCGAGGAGGGTCAGCGACGCCGCCTCGGGCGACTGCGGGCCGAGCGCGACAACGCCCTCGTCGCCGAGCGGCTCGAGGCGTTGCGCCGGGCGGCCGTCGCCGACCGCAACGTGATCGGCCCGATGCTCGACTGCGCCCGCGCCTACTGCACCCTCTACGAGATCCGGCACGCCCTCGAGAGCGTCTACGGCGCCTACCGCGAGCCGGTATTCTTCTAGGCCATGGCCGCACTGCCGATGTCCGCCAACGAGAGCGCGGTGCGCGCCGCCGTCGAGCGGCTGTCGCGCGTCCAGTCCGGCGCGTATCACGTCGTGTCGTGCTACTTGAAACTCGAGCCCCGAGACAAGACCCGCGGCAAGTACCTCATCAAGATCAAGAACCGCATCCGCGCAGCCCTCGCCACCCTGGGGCGCCAGGACCTCGAGCGCGCCCTCCGGGCCCAGGTGACGGCGGACCTGGAGCGCGTGCAGGATTACTTCGGGGAGCCGACGCGCCTGCCGCCGGCGCGCGGGATCGCGCTGTTTGCGTGCGGCGCGCTCGACCTGTTCGAGGTGCTCCCGCTTCCTCACGTCCACCGCTCGCGACTCGCGGTTGCGCCCGTGCCCCTAGTGCGGGAGCTCGTGGCGCTCGAGGAGGAATTCGGCACCATCCTCGTCGCCGCGTGCGACCGCACCAGCGCGCGGTTCTTCGAGGTGACGGCCTATGACGTCGTGGAGCTGCCCAGCCTGACCGCGGAGGCGACGCGACCGGGGAAGTTCCACGGCGAGCGGCAGGCGAAGCGGGGAAACATGCTCGCGGGCGGCTTCGGCGAGCACAACTATCACATGCGCATCCGGGAGGAGCGGCAGCGACAACACGCGCAAGTGGCGGACCGCATGTTCCAGATTCACACCCAGCGGCCGCTCGCCGGGCTCGTGGTCGCCGGCATCGGCGTGGACGCGGCGGCCCTGCTACCGCACCTGCACACGTACCTCCACGATCTCGTGCTCGGCGTGGTGCGCCTGAACCCCAAGCACGTCACGGCGGCTGAAGTGCGCGAAGCGGCGCTCGCCTTGCGCGAGGAGCGCGAGCGCGCCTGGGAGCGCGCGCACGCCGAGGCCGTGCGTGAGGGTGTGGGCACCGGCTGGGCGGTGAACGGCATCGAGCCGGCGCTCAAAGGACTCCAGCGCGGCCAGGTGCGCACGCTGCTCGCCGACGGGCAGGACGACGATCTCCACATCGACGATGCCATCGAGGAGGCCCTCGCCCAGCGCGTCCAGGTCGACGTCGTGTACGACGAGCGGGCGCGCCGCGTCGTGGACGGGCTCGCCGGCCTGCTGCGGTTTCGCCGCTGATGCCCGGCTCGAAGCGCCCCATCCGGGTGCTGGTCGCCAAGCCCGGCCTGGACGGGCACGACCGCGGCGCGAAGGTCGTGGCCACGGCGCTCCGCGACGCTGGGATGGAGGTCATCTACACCGGGTTGCACCAGACCCCCGAGATGATCGCGCAGGCGGCCATCCAGGAGGACGTCGACGTGGTAGGCCTGTCGATCCTCTCGGGCGCTCACCTGACCCTGTTCCCACGCGTCAAGCAGCTGCTGGTCGCCGCCGGACGCGACGACGTGCTGGTGACGGGCGGCGGGATCATCCCTCCGGAAGACGCCGAGGCGCTGCGCAAGCAGGGCATTGGCCGGCTGTTCGGCCCCGGCACTCCGACATCCGACCTCGTGAAATACATCGAAGAATGGGCGGCGGAACATGTCTCAGCCTGACACACTCCGCATGCCGCACTCCGCATTCGCCTTTGAGCCGTCTTAAGACCCTGACCGCGGAGTACCGCGAGCTCAAGGCGCGCCTCGAGCAGGGCGGCGGGCCCGACAAGGTGCGCCGCCAGCACGAGCAGGGGAAGCTGACGGCCCGCGAGCGGGTCGAAGCCTTGCTCGACCAGGGCGCGACCTGGTTCGAAATCGGCCTGCTGGTCGCGTCCGACCAGTACGACGGGCAGGCGCCGGGGGCGGGCGTCGTCACGGGTCTGGGGCGGATCGCCGGCCGGCCGGTGGTGGTGGTGGCGAACGACGCCACTGTGAAGGCGGGCTCCTGGTGGCCGGAGACGATCAAGAAGATGCTCCGCGCCCAGGAGATCGCGATGCGCCAGCGCATCCCGATCGTGTATCTCGTGGACTCGGCCGGCGTGAATCTCCCCTACCAGGGGGGCGTCTTCCCCGGCCAGTACGGCGCGGCGCGGATCTTCTACTACAACGCGATCATGCGACACTACCTCCGCGTGCCGCAGATCGCCGCGGTCATGGGACCGTGCATCGCGGGCGGGGCGTACCTGCCCGCCCTGTCGGATGTGATCTTCATGGTCGAAGGCACGTCGTTCATGGGGTTGGGGGGCCCGAACCTCGTGAAGGGCGCGACGGGGCAGACGGTGGACGCGGAATCGCTGGGCGGCGCGGCGACGCACACCGCGGTGAGCGCGGTGGCGCATTATCGCGCGAAGGACGATCGTGAGTGCGTGGCGCGCATGCGGGACTACGTGGCGCGCCTGCCGCGTATGCTCCGGCCTCCCGCGCCGGGCGGCAAGCCCAAGCGCAGTCCTAAAGAGCTGTACGACCTGCTACCGTCGGACCACCGCATGAGCTACGACGTCCGCGCGGTGCTCGAGTGCGTGCTCGACGCGGGAAAGCTGGACGAGTTCCAACCCGATCTCGCACCCGAGATGATCTGCGCTCACGGCGCCCTCGAAGGCCGCACCGTCGCGCTGATCGCCAACTCGCGCGGCGTCATCAAAAGCAGGAAGGGCCGAGGGGAGCCGGCATCCCCGAAGATCGGGGGAATCATCTATACCGAGAGCGCCGAGAAGGTGGCCTACTTCATCGAGAACGCCGACCGCGAGCGGATCCCCCTCCTGTTTGTCCAGGACGTGTCGGGGTTCATGGTCGGCACCGAAGCGGAGCACTCCGGAATCATCCGTGCGGGGGCGCGCTTCGTGGAGGCGATGGCGACGGCGACAGTGCCCAAGCTCGTGCTCACCGTGAACCATGCCTCGGGAGCCGGCTACTACGCGATGGCGGGGCAGGGCTTCGATCCCGACTTCATCGTCTCGTGGCCGACCGGACGGATGGGCGTGATGGAAGGCGAGTCGGCGATCCAGGCGGTCTTCGGGAATGATGCGGCGAAGCCGGAAAATGCCCCCGCCGTCGACGCGATGCGCGCGGACTACGAGCATCAGCTCGACGCCAGATTCGCCGCCGCCCGCGGCTTTGTGGACGCGATCGTCCTCCCGGAAGAAACCCGCGAGACGCTCGCGTTCCTCCTCGAGGCGTCTGGCGAATTCACCGGCCCACACATCGGGGCCTTCGTGCTGCCGAGTCAACCATGAGATCGCGCTACATCCCGCTGCTGCTCGTCGCGCTCACGGCCCGCTGCGGTAGCTCCGCCCCGCCGCCGGCCACTCGACCGACGCCGGCCCCGCCCGCGGCCCCCCCCGTGCCACCGCCGGCGTCGCAACCCAACGCCCCGACCGCAACGGGCGTCGCGAGCCGGCTCCCCATTCTGCCGCCGGCGCGCGCGCTGCTCGTCGGGCTGATGCCCCTCCACAGCGCGGGCGTCGACGACTTCCGCGCGAAGCACCCCACCTACGATGGGCGCGGCGTGCTGATCGGCATTCTCGACACGGGCGTGGACCCGGGCGTAGACGGCCTGATCGTCACCAGCACGGGCGCGCCCAAGATGCTCGACGTGCGGGATTTCTCGGGTGAGGGAGTGGTCCGGCTCGCGCCCGTCACCCCGACGGGGGACGGCACCGTCTCGATCGCCGGCCGGGCGCTCTCCGGCGCCGGCCGGATCGGGCGGCTCACGACCGCGACCACGTGGTATGCCGGCGTGCTGGCGGAGCGCCCACTCGGGAAGGTGCCCGGCGCCGATCTGAACGGTGATGGGACCAACAGCGACAACTTTCCCGTAATCGTGGTGAAGGCGACGGACGGCTGGGTCGCGTTCATCGACACGAACCTGGACGGCTCGTTCGAGGACGAGATGCCGCTGCACGACTACCGCCAGGGCCGCGAGGCGATCGCGCTTGGCACCAAGCCGATCACACTGGCCGCCAACTTCGGCGAAGTGAGCGGCGTGCCCACGCTCGCCTTCGTGTTCGACAACAACGCCCACGGCACGCATGTCGCCGGCATCGCCGCGGGGCACAATCTGTTCGACGTCGCCGGCTTCGACGGCGTGGCACCGGGCGCGCAGCTGCTCGGGCTGAAGATCGCGAACGACGCGCGGGGCGGGATCTCGATGACGGGCAGCATCCAGCACGCGATGGAGTACGCCGCTCGCTTCGCGGAGCAGCGGAACCTGCCGCTCGTGTTGAATCTGAGCTGGGGTATCGGCAACGAGCCCGGCGAGCGCGCCGTCATCGACTCGATCGTCAATGCGTTTATCATCGCCCATCCGGGGATCGTGTTCGCGATCAGCGCCGGGAACGACGGGCCCGGTCTTTCCACCGTGGGCCTGCCCGGCTCGGCCGACCTCGCCGTCTCCGTGGGCGCGACGCTGCCGGGGATCTACGTCCCGCTCGAGGAGGATGGTGCGGCGCCGGTGGCGGCGGACTTCGTCGGCTCGTTCAGCGGGCGCGGCGGTCGGTTCGGGAAGCCCGACGTGCTCGCGCCGGGGTGGGCCTTCTCGACCGTTCCCTCGTTCGACACCGGGAACGAGATCAAGGCCGGCACGAGCATGTCGGCCCCTTATGTGGCCGGCTTGGCGGCGTGCCTCATATCGGCCGTGGCGCAGGAGGGGCGCAAGCCGGACGGCGCCGAGGTGAGCGCCGCGCTCCGGGCCGCCGCCGCCGGCCTGCCCGGCGCGAGCGTACTCGACCAGGGGGCCGGCGTGCCGCAGCTCGAGCGGGCGTACCGTTGGCTGCTCGCCGGACATCAGGGCTCCGGCTACAGCGTGCGCGCGACCAGCGGTGGGGGGTCGGCCGCCTTCCGGCGCGACGGCTTGGCGGGCCCGGGTGACACGGTCGAAACGTTCCGAGCGAGACACGTCACCGGACTCCGGGTTGCACGGTTCTCGTTGAAGAGCGACGCCTCGTGGCTGTCCGCCCCCGCGACGCTGTCGGCGGGATCCCGTGAGACCGAGATCCCGCTGACCTACTCCGCTCCCGCGCTCGCAGCGCCGGGCGTGTACGTGGGAACGGTGACCGCCTGGAATCCCAGCGATGCGCTCGCCGGCCCGCTGTTCCGGCTCGTCAACGTCGTGGCCGTCCCGTACGACCTCGCGGATAACCCCCTGTCGGACGAGCGGCGCACGATCGGCGCCGGCCAGGTGCGCCGGTACTTTCTGCGCGTGGCGCCGCCGGGCGCCACCCTGGTAGCCACGGTCACGCTCGCCGATTCCGGGCAACAGACCGCCAAGGCGATCCTGTAC
>QHTS01000312.1 GCA_003220905.1 Gemmatimonadota bacterium
GGTGGCATACCGGTCGGCGGGGGCCTTAGCCAACGCTTTCGTCACGGCCCGCTCGACTGCTTCCGGAACGTCGCGCACGGTGCGCAGATGCGGAATCGGCTCACTCAGCCGCTTGGCGATGATCGCTTGGGCAGTCGGCCCAGTGTACGGCGGCTCCCCCGCCAGCGTCTCGTAGAGCACGCACGCCAGACTGTACTGGTCAGTTCGGCCATCGAGCCTGGGCTCGGCGCTCGCCTGCTCGGGGCTCATGTAGGCCGGCGTGCCGAGCGAGAGCCCCGTCTCGGTCAGTCGCTCCCGGCCCGCCGTGCTCACCGCCAGCGCGATCCCGAAGTCCGCCACCATCGGCTCGCCCTGGTGGAGCATGATGTTCTCGGGCTTGATATCCCGATGGATGACGCCGCGGCCGTGGGCGAAGTCGAGGGCCGAGGCGATCGCCCGGGTAATGCGCAGCGCCTCATCGAGTGGGAGCTGGCCTTCCCGCTCCAGGCGTTGGCGCAGGCTCTCGCCCTCGACGTACGGCATCACATAATAAAGGAAGTCATCCGCCTCGCCCGAATCGATGAGTGTCAGAATGTGCGGGTGCTGAAGTTGGGCTGTGAGGCGGATCTCGCGCAGGAAGCGCTCGGCGCCGAGGACGGCGGCAAGCTCGGGGCGCAGCACCTTGAGCGCGACCGGGCGGTCGTGTTTGAGGTCGCGCGCGAGGTAGACCGTGGCCATCCCGCCGCGGCCGAGCTCACGCTCGATCGTGTAGCGGCCAGCTAACGCCTGGTGGAGACGCGAAACCAATGCCATGTCGCTTCAGCGCGAGGCGGGCATCGCCCCGGTCGCCGGCCGGCTCAGATCGGGACGATACGCGAGCACCACGATCCGAGCTTCCCGCGTGCACCGCAGCCGAGTCTCGTTGAGCGCCCGAGCCTCCGCCTCGCCGTACGCCTCGCGGAGCACGTCGAGTGCGCTCGGCCAGCCGTCGCGTTCCGCGTACTTGTTGAACGGGACTGCGGTGACGTAGCGATTGCTCGCGCCCAGCGCCACCACCCGGCGGATCGACGTTGGAGCCTGGGGCGTCTTCTCCTGGGCCGCCTTCAGGCGCGCGAGATAGCCCTCCCACGTGGGAACCATCGCCGGCTCCACGTCCGTAACGAAGAGTTGCAGGTGTGCAGCTGGTGCGTCGGAGACTTGAGGACGGGTGCTCAGGTCCGGGAGCAAACGATAGACGGCGGTTTCCGAGCGCTCGATCGTGTTACGGCCGGACTGCAAGACCTTGGCTCCTTCGGCTTCGCCGTAGGCCTTTGACAGAATCTGAGCGACTGAGCTCCACTCGTCGACTTCGGCCCACTTGCTGAAGGACAGCCCGACGGTATAAGTGAACCCCGGCCCGCCGGCGCCCACCTGGTATGCAAGCCAGTGCGGCGCCGCGCTAGTCTTGTTCGCGCCGGCCACGATCCTCTTGATGTATGCTTCATACTCCGAGACGGCACTCGGCCTGACTGTAAACGTTATGACCTGGACGAACTCGGCAGGCTGACCGGACTGGCTCTGGGCGGCCGCGAGCGACGCGAGCCCGAGCGACACTGAGCCGTATAGCGCAACGGTGAGCGCCTTCATGGCGATCTCCTTCCTTGGGCAAAACAAGAAACCGGCGAGCGAGTAGCCTCACTCAGCCGGTTTCGCGATTCGCTCCACCCAAGGTATGAGCGACCGCACGACGCGCCTCGGGTTTCATGGCGTCTGAGTTGCGTTTCAATATTCACCGGAGCGCCCAAGCCGCAAGCGCGCATCAGTTCCCGAAGTACACCTGCCGCAGCTGCGGGATCTCCGGCACGCGCACCAGCTCGTCCCACCGTTCGTCTGGGCCTTCTTAGCCGTGGGAATGTATCCACGGGAGAAAACCACAGGGGAGGCCCAGGGGTCGGGTCTCCCCTGCCACGCTCTTCGTTGGCGCGGCCCTCAGTAACCGGTCGCAGGCGCCTCGTTCCCTATCATGATGCCGTTTCTCCACGTGTTCGGGCAGAGGGGGTGGGTGAACACCGACGGACCGTCCACAGCCGAGTAGCTGATGTCGTCCACCGTGCGCCCGCCCGGCGGGTTCATTCCGGCCTCGTCGCGCACGCGCTTCGCGATCTCATGGTCGGTGCAGGCCGTGTCGCCACTGATGCCGAGGCCGCCGACGATGTGGCCACCCGC
Organism: Gemmatimonadota bacterium; assembly: GCA_003220905.1. Lineage (GTDB taxonomy): Bacteria > Gemmatimonadota > Gemmatimonadetes > Gemmatimonadales > GWC2-71-9 > AG41. The sequence continues at coordinate 2,185 of QHTS01000312.1, forward strand.
ATACAGGGCCACGCCGCCGCCGAACGTGATGATACCGCCGGCAATCGAGCCCGCGCCGCCGCCCGTGCCACTCGGCGGGGCGAGGAAATCGGCATTGAACAAATTCGATTGGTTTAGGCCCCAGAGCGAGTGACCGGGCTGCGTGAAGGTGTACAACATCGCGGTCGACAGGGCCAAGCCGTCGAGGCTGAACGCGTTAGCCGTGTACGCTTTCGCTTTTGCGATTGCCTGGCTCCCCGGCCAGACTTGGGTCGCGTCCGTTGTTGACGTCGCGAACGCGCATAGCACACCGGCACGGTTCACCACCGCCGCCCACATCCGCGTGCCGTGGAACAACCCACCCGCCTCGCCTCCCACAGAAGGCGCTTGGGCGAGCAGCTGTTTCAGCTGCGCCCTCGTGGGAAGCCCCGAGCAGTTCGCCTGGGTGCCCTCGTCTTGGGCCCAGGCGCCGCCCGTGCACAAACAGACGACGAGAAGTGATGCGAGGAACGGCCTGTCGAGGTTCATAGACCCCTCCTGCGTTGAAAGAACACCGGCGAGCGACGTAGCGGGGCGCGCCCCGGCCGTGGGCGTGACGATGCCGCCAGACTCGACCGGTCTCTTCGATCCGTGTTCTCGCCGCACATGAAAACAGGCCGAGGGCGAAGTGTGCGCCCCTCATCCTAAGGCTGGAGCGTACGCACGGTCGCGTCAAACGGATTAGAAGCGCGGCGCACCGCATCAAGGCTGCCCGCGAATGCTGGTGTTTCGCGCGTGGTTGACAGCCCCCCGCTTTCGGGGCAGCTTCGCCCAGGACTGCGGCTGCGACGGCGCGCATGCAGTTGCGTGGTAAGATGATAGCTCGCAGTCACCGACGGCGCGGGAGACGTCGGGTACTGACCGGTGGTGCGGTGATGTCCAACGGTTGCACAGTCAGGGAACGCGATCCGTGATGGGCCGCCTCGGTATCGAGCTCGGAGCCCGCGCGTTGCGCGGGGTACGGCTGGAAGGCTGGTACCGGCCCCGAGCCCGGGTCGTGGAAGTAGAGTGGGACCCGGACAACCCGGCCGAGGCGGTCCAGGCGCTCCGCCAGCACCTCGGGCCCGCCCAGCGGGTGGCCATGACCCTCGACCTTCCGCTGCTCTTCGTCAAGCAGGTGAAGCTGCCCCCGCTCAGTGAGGCCGAGAAGCGGAACATCCTGCGACTCGAGCCGGAGCGATTCTTCGCCGTGCGTGCCGAGGAGCTGGTGCCTGCCGTGCGCGGGGACGACGACCTCGTGTTCGCGGCCAGAGAGGCGCCGCTCGCCAACTGGGTCGCCGCGCTACAAGAGCTCGGTCCCGTGGATGTGATCGAGCCCGGACCGGTCGCGCTGGCGCGGGCGCTCGCCTGCGCACAGCTCACTGCGGCGGTCGTGCTGCTCGATGGACAGCGTGACGGCGTTGGGGTGGTGGAGATCCGAGAGGGCCGGGTGACTTGGGCGCGGCGCGTGTTTGGCGAGCTCGAGGATGCCACCGCGGCCTTGCGGGAGAACGGGGGCGCAACCCGAACGATCTACCTCACCCCGTGGAACGAGGATCGGGTGAGCGTGCTCCGCGCGCTCCTGCCTGAGGCGATGGTGCGGCCGCTGCCCGCGGTGGCGGACGTCGTGGCCCCTTTCCTCCCGGCCTACGGCGCGGCGCTCGCCATCGGGACGAAGCCGATCTTTGCGCGAACGCTGGTTTCTCCAGAGCTGGGGGCCCGCGTCACGGCGCGGTGGCGGCGTGCGCTCGTGCTCGCAGTCGCCGCCGGGATCGGGGCCCTGGTGTTCGCGCTCGCGTCGGCTGACGCCTGGCGTGCGCGGGCGACCCGCGAACTGGAGACCGGCCTTCAATCGTTGCGGCAGCGCGCCGCGCCTGCCTTGGCTCTGCAGAGCCAGCTCGAAGCGCTCGGGCGGGAGGCGCAGGCGATCCGCCAGATCGAGCGGGGGCGGCCCGACCCGCTGGGCGTGCTGCTGGCGCTCTCGAAGCAGCTGCCGGCCGGAGCCTACCTGCGGGGGATGCGCTGGTCCGGGGTCGAGTGGCAGATCGACGGCTACGCCGCGAATGCGTCGCGCCTGGTGGCGCAGCTTGGCGAAGCCCCGGAATTCAAGGAGGTGCGCTTCCTCTCCGCGACGACCCGCGTCAACCTAGCTGACAGGACCTATGAAAGCTTTGTCCTGGCGTTTCGATACGCTCCGGCGCCTGAACCTTAACACGCGCGAGCGCCGAGTGGTGCTGGGCGGAGCGCTCGTGAGCGCGACCGCCCTCCTGATCGTACTCCTCGGGTTGCCGTTTGCCCACCATTGGGCGGTCCGCGAGGCGGCCTACACGACGAGTCGCGAGCAGTGGCTGCGGCTCGCGGCGCTCGCGGCCAACACCGACCGCCTGCGCCGTGCGCTCGACGAGCAGCAGAGCGCGTACGCCGCCGACGAGGCCCGTCTCGTCACCGGCGCGACCCCGGCGCTCGCGGCGTCGGCGCTGCAGGGACTCCTCCAGCGCTACGCCGACGAGAGCTCGGTGCAGCTTAACCGTGTCGACGTCGCGAGCCAGCCGCGTCCCGACCAGTCCGGCCTGCTCGCGATCCCGGTGCAGCTTCAGGGTCAGGGCGACATCTACGGGCTGGTGGATTTCCTGTTCCGGCTCGAGCGCGGCGACAAGCTGCTCGCCCTCGACGAGCTGTCGCTGAACGCCGGGTTCGGCCCGGGGTTCGTCCCGGGGTTCGTGCCGAGCCTCGGCCAGCGCATGCGCCTGCGCTTGGTCCAGGCGCCCCAATCTCTCACCTGGTCGCTCCGCCTGCACGGCCTGTACCGGGCGTCGAGCGGAGCGAGCGGCTCCTGACGCTCGTGCGCGGGCTGTACGCCGCCGCCGCGGCGTTCCTGGTCGCGGGGCTCGGGCTGCGCCTGGCGCCCATGTCCGTCCCCCGGACCGACACTGCGCCGCCGGCGCTACCCGCGGCAACCCGCCTCGACGTCGCCCCGACGAGCACGTCACCGGCGCCGAGGTACGACGCCATCGTCGCAGCGAACATCTTCTCCCAGGACCGAACGGCTCCTGCGATGCGGTTCTCACCGCCTGGGCGCGCGGCCGCGCCGACGAAGCCCAGTGGACCGACCCTCAAGCTGTACGGGATCACCGTCGGACCGCAGGGGGCCGTCGCCCTCATCGACGCGGATCCGAAGATCCCGGGCGCCGAAATCTATCGCGTGGGCGATCTGGTCGCCGGGGCGGCGCTCGTGGCGATCACGGACTCGACGGTCACGCTCGCGGAGCCATCCGGCCCCCTCGTACTGCACTTGCAACCCGCGCAGCGAAGGAAGCCGTGACGCCGCGCGTGCTGCGCCTTGCCCTGGCGGTGCTCGCCGCGCCTTCCTTGATGGCCGCCCAGCAGCCGGCCACGGTCCGGATCAATTACGTCAACGCGGATTTGGGTGACGTGATCCGCTCCCTCGCCGCGGTGCTGGGCGTGAACGTGGTGCTCACCGACGTGCCCAGCCGTCGCATCACCTTCCAGACCCCCCAGCCCGTGCCGGCGCCGCAGGCCGGTGCGGTGCTCGAGGCGATCCTCGAGAGCCAGAGCCTCGTCATCGTGCAGTCCGGGCCTGTCGCGCAGGTGATGCCGGAGGAGAAGCGGCCCTCGACCGGTCCGGTGCGCGTAGGCAAAGAGTTCCCGACCCCGCCCCCGCTGGGTCTCGTCACGCAGATCGTGCCGCTCGACTACATCCGCGCCGAGGAGGGCGTCACGCTCCTCAAGCAGGTGGCGAGCAAGACCGCGCGGGTCGAGGTCGTGCCGCGCTCCAATTCGGTGCTGATCACCGACCGCGGCGTGCACATCGCGCGCTACCTCGATCTGCTGCGGCAGCTCGACATCAAGACCGGTGGCGAGGCAGGACTCCGCACCTACGTGTATCCGCTCAAGCACGCCAGCGCCGCGGAGCTTGCCACCACCCTCGGGCAGGTGTTCGGCGCCGCCGTGGCGGCGGCGCCGGAGCGGCAGCGCGTGCGGGCGCTCGAAGGACGCAGCCTGTCGAGCGAGCTCACCGGATTCCGCCGCCGTGAGATCCAATCACTCCAGGAACGGGCCCAAATGGCGCTCCCGACCGTGGCCGCTCCGGGGCCCGTCCCAAGCCGGGCGGCGGCGGAGAGCACCCTGGCGCCGGGCCAGGGCCTGGTGGGGCGGACCACGATCGTTCCTGACCAGGCGACTAACGCGCTCGTGATCCGCACCGCGCCGCCGAACTTCTCCGTCCTCCAAGAGACCATCGAGCAACTCGACGTCCGTCCCCCGCAAGTCCTCCTGGAAGTGCTGATCGCCGAGGTCACCCTCGACCGGGCCAGCCAGTACGGGATCAACTGGCAGCTGTTCACGCAGCGGGGCGTCCGGGGCGACTCGACGCGTGGGATCGGCGTCGGAGTCGGCCCGCAAAGCTTCGGCGACACCTTGCTGAAGGCCTTCCAGGGCCTCGGCGTGCGGGTCGTCAGCCTCGCCAGTTTGAACGTGCGGGCGATCCTGGATGCGCTCGCGTCGCGCACCAACGTGCGCGTGCTGTCTACGCCGCGCGTGCTGGCACTGAACAACGAGGAGGCGCGCATCCTGGTGGGAAGCGAGGTGCCGTTCGTGTCCTCCACGTTCAGCGGCCTGACGGCGGGGCTGAACACCGTGGTCCAGTTCCGCAACGTGGGCACGCAGCTAACCGTCATCCCGACCGTGAACAACGATGGGTACGTCACGTTCCGCGTGCTGCAGGAGGTGAGCGCGCTGTCCACGACGACGATCGCGGCAGCGCAGAACGCCCCGGTCATCACTACGCGCGAGGCGGAGACGAGCGCAATCGTGAAGAACGGCCACACGGTGGTGATCGGCGGGCTGATCGGCGAGACGACCCAGGCCACCGAGTCGGGCGTCCCGATCCTCAAGGACCTCCCGATCCTGGGGCTGCTCTTCAAGAGCCGGAGCATGAGTCGGCAGCGGACCGAGCTCGCGATCTTCCTCACGCCCTACGCCGTGTACACGGACGAGCAGGCCGACTCGCTGCTGCAGCGGGAGCGGGAGCGGCTGCAAAACATGAAGCCGGGCATCGACAGCATGCTGCCGCCCCCACCCGCGCCGCCTCCTCCGCGCAAGCCGTGACGCGCATGCCCACAGGCTCGGCCGCTGCGCCGCCTCCCTCCCCCACCCCCGAGCCGCAGCTCCCGGCCCGCTCGCGGGACTTGGCGGAGACGCCGCCGCCCGATGCCGCGACGGCGCCGCGTGCGGCCGCCGATCTGCGCGCCGCCGCCGCGGGCCCGCTGGCCCAGCGCCTCTCGCCCAAGTACCTCGAGGAGCATTGCCTGCTGCCGCTCGCCGTGACCGGCGCGGGTGAGCTGCTGGTGGCAGCTGGCGAGCCGCTCGATCCGACCGTGGTGGACGAGCTGTGCTGGACCTATGGGCGGCGGGTGAAGCTCGTGGACGCACCGGCCGCCGAGGTCCACGCGGCGATTCTCTCCGCCCAATCGGCGGCGACATCCGAGGTCCAGGCCACCGATCTCCGCGGCGGCGACCTCGTCGTGCTCGCCGAGGAGGAGGAGACGCTCGACGACCTGCGCGCCCTCGCGAGCCAGGCGCCCGTCATCAAGCTCGTCAACGTGATGATTCTCGAGGCGCTCCGGGCCCGCTCCAGCGACGTCCACCTCGAGTCCACGCCCGACGGCCTGCGGGTGCGCTACCGGATCGACGGCGTGCTCCACGAGTTGTCGCATCCGCCGCGGCAGTTCCAGGCCGCCGTGATCAGCCGGATCAAGATCATGGCCGGGCTGAACATCGCCGAGCGGCGGCTGGCCCAGGACGGCCGGATCCGGCTGCGACTCTCGGACCGCGAGCTCGACCTGCGGGTATCGACCACACCGACGCTGCACGGCGAGGGGGTCGTGCTCCGCATCCTCGACCG
>QHTS01000313.1 GCA_003220905.1 Gemmatimonadota bacterium
AGGTGCTCGGGCCGGTGCGGAGTCCCATCGAAGCCTCCTGCGGGCAGCTCGTGGCCTGCGGCCGGGGAACCCTGCTCCTGCTCGAGGCGGAAGGGGACGACGGCGAGGTCCTCAAAGGCCGCCGGCTCTCCGACCAGAATTGGACCGGCAAGGTTTGGGCCGATGCCTAAGCGGATCCTAGTGGTGGCGGCGCATCCCGACGACGAGCTCCTGGGGTGCGGCGGCACGGTCGCGCTGCACGCTCGCGAGGGCGACTGCGTCACCGCCGTCGTGGCGTGCGAGGGAGAATCACTGCGCTACGGCCCGAACGGGGTGGGGCAGGCCGAGCACACCCGCCAGGCGGCCCGGGCGCTCGGTGTGCAGGACGTCCGGGTCCTCGGGTTCCCGGACCAGAAGCTCGACACGTTGCCGCTCACCGAGATCATCACCCCACTCGAGCGGATCGTGCGCGACCTGCGGCCCGAGATCGTGTACGGCCAGTTCGGCGGCGACGCGAACCGCGATCACGAGATCGTGTTCCGCGCCCTGCTCGTCGCCACCCGGCCGATCGAAGACTGCATCGAGGCCGTCTATACCTTCGACACGGCCAGCAGCACCGAGTGGGGCTACCCGCGGACGTTCGCGCCCGATACCTGGGTCGAGATCACCGAAACCCTGGAACAGAAGATCGCCGCCATGGCGTGTTACGCCAGCGAAGTGCGTCCGTACCCCCATCCCCGTTCGCTCGAGGCGCTGCGCCATCGGGCGCGGGCGTGGGGGAACCAAGCCTGCCTGGAGGCCGCCGAGGTGTTCATGACCGTGCGGCGGACGCTGCGCCATGGTCAAACGCCCGTTTGACGGGCTGCTGGCCAGCATCCTCCTGCTCGTCGTCGCACCGCTCCTCGCGGTCGCGGCGGTGGGCATCCGGCTCGCCAGCCCCGGCCCGATCCTGTATCGCGCGCCTCGCGTAGGGCTGCGCGGCCGGCTGTTCACGATGTTCAAGCTACGCACCATGCACGTGGAGCACGGCGCGTACCGGAGCGCCATCACGGCGCATCACGACCCTCGCATCTTCCGATTCGGCGCGTGGCTGCGCTGGGCGAAGATCGACGAGCTACCGCAGCTCTGCAACGTGCTGCGGGGCGACATGGCGATCGTCGGACCCCGTCCCGAAGTCCCGCGCATCGTGCAGCAGCATTACACGCCGCTCGACTGGGAGACGCTCGACGTGCCCCCCGGGCTCACGAGCCCCGGCAGCATCTACAACTACACGCACGGTGAGGCGATGCTCACCCCCGACGATCCGGAGCGCCACTACGTCGAGCGCCTGCTCCCGCTCAAGCTGGCGCTCGACCTCGTCTACGTGCGGCGCGCCTCGTGGCGCTACGACGTCCGGCTGGTGGGCCGCACCCTCTGGGCCGTTGCGGGCACGGTGCTCGGTCGGCGCCGCTTCCCTGAGCCGCCCGAAATGCCGGCGGCGCAGGAGCTGTTGGAGCACCACAGCACGGCCCCCTAGCCCGCGCATCCGTCACCTAACACCGCTTCTGTAACCGAACTGCCACAAATCCCTCTGTCCGGGCTCGCGCTCTGGCTGGCAACTGCTTACCTGCAAGCCAGTTAGTTTGAGGTGATGCGCGCACGCCACGTGCGATATGAAACGCCCGACCCTTAATGCACTCCGTTCGGGAAGGCGCCCGCTATGGCTAGGCTGCATCCCCAGGTCCTGGCTCGACCACTCATGCTCGTCGCCGTGGTGCTCCTGGCGACATGCGTCGACGACCCACGCTTGAGCGGCCCGACCTACACGGCGGAGCCCCTGTCGAGTGTGTCCTCCGCGTCCACGCTCCTCACCACCACGGGAACGGCAGTTACGCTGGTCGGCGCCGGCGACATCGCCTCCTGCACGAAGACGGGCGACGAGGCCACGGCCAAACTGCTCGACAGCATCGCCGGTACCGTGTTTACGGCAGGTGATAATGCCTCCGCCGCCGGGGCGGACTCCGATTTTACCAACTGTTATGCGCCCACCTGGGGACGCCACAACGCGCGCACGCTGCCGGCTCCGGGCGACCTCGATTACGCGACGCCGGGCGCCGCGGGATACTTCGGCTACTTCGGTCCGGCGGCGGGAGATCCGACGCAGGGCTACTACAGCTACGACCTGGGGAGATGGCACGTCGTGGCGCTGAACAGCAACATCGCGATGACCGTGGGCTCCCCCCAGGAGCTGTGGCTCAAGGCCAACCTCGCCGCCACCACCCAGCAGTGCATCGTCGCTTACTGGCACTATCCCCGCTTCTATTCCGGGGTCAACATCATCCGGAACTCGGTCAAACCGCTGTGGGACGACCTGTACGCCGCACGGGCCGATCTCATCGTGAACGGCCACGCCGGCAACTACGAGCGCTTCGGGCCGCAGGCACCCGACGGCACGCTCGACCCTGAGAACGGCATCCGCCAGATCATCGCCGGTACGGGGGGACTGCGGCACACGGCGTTCACCAACATCGCGCCGAACAGCGAAGTCCGGGACAACACGTCCTACGGCGTCCTGAAGCTCACGCTCGACGCCGCCACGTATACCTGGCAGTTCGTCCCGGTCGCCGGCGCCGCGTTCCAGGATTCGGGATCGGGAGTGTGCCATCGGGCGCCCCCGGTCGCGCAGCCGGGCGGCCCCTACAGCGGTCAAGTCGGAGCCGCGGTCACCTTCGACGGCAGCGCCTCGTCCGACCCGCAGGGGAACACGCCCCTCACCTACGCGTGGGATTTCGGCGACGCGACCACCGACACGGGGGCCACGCCGAGCCACACCTACACCGCGGCGGCCACATACACCGTCACCTTGACGGTCACCGACTCGAAGGGCAATGCCAGCGCGCCCGCGGGGACCACCGCGATCATCGCGCCGCCGGGCGTACCCGTCGCGTCGGTGGACGTGACGCCGGCCTTGGCCGGGATTCAAGACGGGCACACGGTGCAGCTCACGGCCACCCCGAAGGACGCGGACGGCAACCCCCTGAGCGGCCGGAGGATCGCGTGGACCAGCTCGAGCAGCGCCGTCGCCACGGTCAACGCCACCGGGCTCGTGACCGGCGCGGGGGCGGGCACGGCGACGATCACCGCGACGAGCGAAGGCCAGACCGGCAGCGCGACCATCACCGTGACGCTGGCACCGGTCGCTTCGGTGAGCGTGTCACCGGCCTCGGGCTCGGTCCTGATGGGTGCGACGGTGCCGCTCACGGCGACCCCGAGAGACTCGAGCGGCAATCCGCTGAGCGGCCGCACGGTGACGTGGGCGAGCAGTGCCACGACCGTCGCGGCGGTGGACGGGAACGGCGTCGTGACCGGCGTCACTCCCGGCTCCGCGACCGTCACCGCCACCAGCGAGGGTCAGGGCGGCACCGCCGCCATCACGGTGACCCCACCGCCGCCTCCCGACGCTCCCGTGGTCTTCGTCGGCGCCGGCGACATCGCGTCGTGCAAGAACGACCGCGACGAGATGACCGCCCGGATCCTCGACACCATCCCCGGCGAGGTCTTCACCGCCGGTGACGACGCGTACTCCAACGGCTCGGCGGCAGACTACCAGAATTGCT